>JANLTA010000871.1:0-4217 GCA_031362705.1 Gemmataceae bacterium
GTGCGTCGTCGGCAAGCGATCCGTTGTCCATTTTCGCGTCCGCCCCGCCGTCGCGGATCCCAATGACGATATGGTATTAGAGGCGGCGGTTGCGTCGGGAAGCGAATGGATAGTCACTCACAATGTCCGCGATATGTTATCTGGCGCAGCGCGATTTGGAATCGCGGTAATCACACCGGCGGAAGCTCTTGAAAGGCTTGGAGAACAGCGATGAAAAGCCTGCAAATTGAGTTGCCAAGCGAGATCGGCTCCGAATTTGAAGCGTTGGGGCTCACCGATGATCCTGTCATCGCCGCATGGGTTGCCGATGCCATCCTGCAAAAGCTCTCGGCCGTCAAACAATTGCGCTACCTGGAAGACCGAGCGGCACGCGGGAGCCGCAGTGAATTCCACAAAGTTTTGGGCAAAGTCCCGGCAACTGAACCGGCGATTGAGGATCGTTGGTGATGCGACTCGGATCGTCTTAGACCGAACCGTGAATCGCGATTAGCTTTGAATCTTTTCTTCCCCCACCCACATTGCCGCTATCTCGCTCCAATGCGCCCCGGCTTCCATCATCAACCGTTCCCGGTCAGAGCCGAATAACAAATCGATGGCGATGGGGTTGGTCACGAACTCGTATTCTTCCGTGCGCCACCTAAAGCGGTCGCCGGCGGCGCGGCGCAGTGACCACAACACAGCCAGGCCGGTTCGTACTGGTTGAAACGCGACACGATCCGTCACATGCAGTTGCACGCCGCCGCAAAGTTGGCCGGCGTGCTTTTGAAACGTTGGCTTGAAAGTGACAGGGCGAAACACGATGCCGGGCAGTGCGAAGTCATTGAGTTCTCGGGCCAACTGATACGAATCGATACCAAGGAAGCCACATAGCTCGAATGGCCTCGTAGTACCGCGACCTTCGGAGAGGTTGGTGCCTTCGAGCAAGCACATCCCGGGGTAAACGAAAGCAGTGTCCAGCGTCGGCATGTTGGGCGATGGCATCACCCACGGCAAACCCGTGGCATCGTGATCCTGATCGCGGCTCCAACCCTGGCAATCCAGCACATCCAATTCCACATTGATGGCGCGTTCGGCCTTAAACAACCGAGCCAGTTCGCCAATGGTGCGACCATGCCGGGTGCAGATGGCATGAGGGCCAACGAAACTCTCAAAGCCGGGTTTCAGAATTGGCCCTTCGACGGCAATGCCACCGAGTGGGTTGGGCCGATCCAACACCAGCACGGGTTTGCCGGCGCGGGCCGTTTCCTCAAGGCAATACAACATGGTCGCGGCAAAGGTGTAGTAACGCGAACCAATGTCAACTAAGTCGATGACCAACACATCAATGTCGGCAAGCTGCTCCGGACTTGGTCGAAGGCTGAAAACGTCGTGGCCATACAAGCTATGACAGGTCACGCTTGGGAAAGGACTCGTCTCGGTGCCGACGCCTTCGAGGTCTTGAGCCGAGCCGGTGAAACCGTGCTCCGGGCCAAAGAGCGAAACCAGATTCACTTCCGGATTAGCAAAAAACAATTCGGCGGCCGAGCGATATTGTCGATCGACTGCCGGGGGATGCGTGACCAAGCCCACTCGGCGGCCGCGCAGCCGGGCAAACCGCTCGGCTAACAACCGCTCCAAGCCTGTGATCACGCTCATACGCGATTGTTATGTTGTTAGGGTTTTGATTTATTCCCCTCCCTCGAAGGGAGGGGCCAGGGGAGGGATTGATTGCGGCCTCGGCGGCAAGAACCATAGCCGCACTTGTAGGCAAGTCTCGAATCCCTCCCCTGCCCCTCCCTGCGAGGGAGGGGAATTGTTGGTATTACAGCCCCAATCCCATTTGGTCGAGCGCGAAGGCAAAGCGGAAGGCTTGCTCTTTCAACACGTCGTACCGACCGGAACTTCCGCCGTGGCCACCGGCCATGTTGCACTTGAGGATCAGCGGTGTCTTGTCGGTCTTCAGCGTCCGCAACTTGGCAACATACTTGGTTGGTTCGTGAAAACCGACCTGGCTGTCGTTCAACGACGTCGTGACCAGCATGGCCGGGTATGCGCCCTTCTTCAGGTTCGTGTACGGGCAGTAACTCCGCATATACTCGAACTCGGCTTTCACCTTCGGGTTGCCCCATTCAAGGAATTCGGCAACTGTCAGCGGCAGCGATTCATCCAGCATGGTGTTGATGACATCCACGAACGGCACATCCAGCACGGCCGCCTTGCAGACATCGGGCCGGAAGTTGACCGTGGCGCCAATCAGCAGGCCGCCGGCGCTGCCGCCCTGAATGACCAGGCGGTCGCGCGAACAATACTTCTCCTTCACCAGGTAATCCGCGCAGGCAATGAAGTCGGTGAAGGTGTTCTTCTTGTTCATCATCTTGCCCTGGTCGTGCCAATGCTGGCCAAGATCTTTGCCGCCGCGAATGTGGCCGATGGCGATGGCCGCCCCGCGTTCCAGCAGCGACAAATTGTTGGACGAAAAGAACACGCCGCCGGATGCGCCGTACGCGCCATAGCCGGTGAGGTAACACGCTCCGTCACCGTTGCGTGGCCGGTCTGCGCGATACACGATGCTGATCGGTACCTTGGTGCCGTCCGGTGCGGTGGCGTGGATGCGTTCGCACTTGAACTTGCTGGAATCGTAACCGCCCAGGACTTCGGTTTGCTTGAGCAATTTGCGTTCACGGCTGGCCATGTCGTATTCAAACACCGATGACGGCGTGACCTGCGACGTGTAGCTGTAGCGCAACTTGGTGGAAGTGAAGTCGGGATTCTCTGAAGGAAACACACTGTAGATCGGCTCCGACATGGCGATGCGATGCGATTCGTTCGTCGTCAGATCGCGGATGACCAGGTAGGGCACGCCGGCCTCGTTCTCGCGCATCACCATATATTTGGCGAATAGCGACACGCCATCGACGTAGACCTCGGCCCGATGCGGAACGATTTCCTTCCAATTCTCGGGCTTCGGATCGTTTGCCGGTGCGGTGACGACACGATAGTTTTTGGCCTCGCGATTAGTGGTGATGAAGAACTGGCCATCGCGATGACCGACGCTGTATTGATGATCCTTCTCACGCGGCAGAATCATGCGGAACGTGCCGGTCGGCTGGTCGGCCGGCAACATCTGCCATTCCGCTTCATTCGAGCTGCGCGAGTTGACGAAGATGAACTTGTCGTCGCGGCCACGACTCACGCCCAGGTTGTAAAGCTCATCCTTTTCCTCGTACATCATCTCGTGCTTGTCCGAACCTAGAGCATGTCGCCAGAGTTTATGAGCGCGTTTGGCTGCGTCCTCGGTCACATAGAAAATGGTCTTGTTGTCGGCCGCGAACACCACTTGGCTGGCCTTCACGATGGGTTTGTCGCTGAGCAACTTGCCGGTGCGCAGATCCTTGGCGTACAACTCGTATTCGCGGAAACCGGTGAAATCGATGGCGTAAACGAGCCAATTGCCATCGTCGCTGATCACGCTGGCACCCATGCCCATGAACTTTTGACCGGTCGCCAAAGCGTTGCCATCCAGAACGATTTCCTCAGGCGCTTCCAGCGTCTCTTTTTTTCGACATCGCAACCCATACTGCTTGCCTTCGATTTGCCGCGAATAATACCACCAGCCGCGATGTTGATACGGCACGCTCAGGTCGGTCTGTTTGATGCGGCCGAGCATTTCCGTGTAGAGCTTGTCCTTGAGGATATCGAGCGGCTTGGTCACTGCGGCTGTGTATGCGTTTTCCGCTTCGAGATACTTCAGCGTCGCCGCGTCGGTCTTTTCTTTGATCCAGAAATAGTTGTCCACCCACGACTGCCCATGCAGCGATAGTGTGTGTGGCTTGGTGGGCGCCACCGGCGGTACTGCGGCGGCCGGATCGAGCCGAGGGCTCACATCGGCGAGGAGAAGTACGGGCAGAATCAACAAAGCAATTAGCGAACGGCGCATACGCCACCTGGAGTGTGTTCGGGCGCTGGTATGATACGGAAAGGGAGATGGGTACTTATTGAAATGGTGCCATTTAGCATTGACCAGCTTCGCGCAGTCGCCGACCGCGTCGCAGCGTCATTTAGCGCCACGACTTTTTCGCCATACCGTTTGCGGCGAGACTAGAGCATTTTGATTTTCTTTCTGGCGCTTTTGGGGCCAATCGGTTATGACAGAGCCTTCCGAACCAGGGAGGCTGGCGATGAAGACGTATCCGGTGGAGTTGCGGGAGCGTGCGGTGGCGATGCGGGAGTCGGGTCTG
>JANLTA010000905.1:0-2081 GCA_031362705.1 Gemmataceae bacterium
CAGGTATTGCAACGGACGCTTGTGAACCGTGCGAATGGAGCAATGAACTTCAACAGGATGTTTGGCATAAAGTATCGTGACATTCTCGCGACGGCCCCTGCTATTCGATCGCAATACACCGATTTCCAACGTCGTCTGGTCACTCTGGACTACGATGACTTCTCGGTTTCGCCAACTAGCAACGCGAACGCTTCAGAGGGGTGAGGTCCGCTCTATACCGCGGTTTTGTGGAGGATTTCGTGGGTTGCATTGATTGGGTGCCGAGGAGTTACGGGTAGGGGCATTTCAGTTGAGCGTAGCGTGGCGTCTCGGACCTGTGTCCAGACACCGCTCAGAGCAATGGTTCGTAGTGTGAGGATCACGCTTCCGCCTTCACCTGTCCATTTCATTCCCGACTGCTTGAATCGCTGCGTGAATATGATTTTGCATGCGGCCTCGGTGACGCCGCTGCCGATGGGGAGCCGAAAGCGCCGATAGGTCGGATAGTCCATCTTCGACGCTCGTTGGCGCAGGTACATGTATGCTTGCCAGTACGAATCCTCCGAGCCAACTAGTCCACGCGTCGAGAACAAGGCACCAGCACTGCGCAGGACGCGAAAGATCCCGCCCTTGTTTTCCTTCAACACGCGTCGTTGTTTGGCCGCCCATGCAAAAGCACTTCGTCCCGGACCAAAGATGGCCTCTGCCAACTGTGTGATGTATTGACAGGCGTGGTAGTAATCGACAACCCATTCCCATTTCAAGAGTTCGCCGGATCGACGCGGGTTCTGCATGTGGGATAGAACCTGTTCGAAGTACTCCGTGGGATGGTGGCCGCAATCGGTAACATAAATCAAGCGTGGGAGCGTCCCTGTCCACTGCGACAACACTTCACGGAGCAACGCTGTCATTTCGTCACTGAGCGTTGTCTGGCCCGTCTCGGGCATTTGTCCCAAATAGATCGTACCGAGGCGTCGGCCAAAGCGATCGATCACCGAGACGGTGGCTGCACAGGCTTCTTTGTACTTGTTGCTCTTGACGATCGGAATCATGATTCCGTCCCGGCCAACGCTGAGCGCAAACGCACGAGGTGCCTTCTGCGCGGCCGCGGTGCTCAACCAGCCCAGAATCTGTTGCACCTGGGCGGCTTGTCGATGGGGATTCATGCTCGCCGCCATGGCCGTCGTGAGCTTACGGAGCGTGCTCACCCCCCAAGTCACATTCTGCTGCAACAGCTGCTGCAACACCTGCCGCTGCGTGAGGTCTGCTGACACGCGCGCCACAAAGTCCGCCAGCGCAGGTGTCGCCACTTGCGCCACAATCCCCAGTTGGATTTCCAAAGGGAAAAGACACCGTCCGCACGCTTCCAATGGCTGAAAACAGAACCGCTCCAAGGAGATCGGTCCAAACAAGCAATTCAGATTCCGCAATCGAGACTTCTGGCGACGCTTGCGATAGTATTCGCCCTCCCACAGGAATTGGTGCGGCATCTGCTCGTGTTCGCTGGGCTCCAGCTGATTCACCGTCCACTCCACAATCAAGCGGCCCATTTCCCGCAAGTGACCTTGGAGAGACGTCTCGAATCGAAACATCGCCTCCGGCGACAGCTTTCCCCTACGGAAATGCCACACCAAACGGCCAATGCGAACTAATACGGGCCATAGTCGCAACAATAAATCGAGATGAGTCGTTCGTTGAAGGATTGCCAAACATCGGGTGGCGCGTGTAGCATCCTGCATTGGCGGCGTTCCTTCCTTGCAGCTGTGGGATTTAGACACCAACAGCATGCATTAGGAACGCCGCTTTTACCTATGCCAATTTCAAGGTCCGATCACCCCTTTGCTAGCAAACCCCATTTCTTATCGAGTTTTCGAGGTGCCGAGCGGACCACACCCTAATCAGCAATCAGCCCACCCATGCTATGTGATATGAATACTAGATTTCGTTCACGCATTCCAAACCCGTCCAATACGGCCCGCATTTCCTCGGCAAGTTCGTTGATGTTTAGCTTATCCCCGCGCCCGATTCCGGTCTTATATTGATACTGCACTTTCGGAAAAACCATGGTGGTTATACCGCGAGTTGTACAAGACGTTTGTAGA
>JANLTA010000911.1:0-5010 GCA_031362705.1 Gemmataceae bacterium
GGCAGGGCGGCTACGCGGCCCGCTCGGCGGGGGACAAGGAGGTCCATCCGTGGCGAAGCGCTGGCGAATCCGACACAAACTACTACTCGGCCTCGGGCTGGTCCTGTCCACGTTTGCGCTGGTGCTGGCCGGCGCTGTGCAGGGCCTCACGTCGTACATGTCGACGATGAACACCCTCGACAGCAAGTATGCCGAGAGTGTTTGTGCCGAAGATTTCAAGCAGTGCGTGCTAACGCTCCTGAAGGCCGGTGACAGCGCGACATCATTGGACGATGAAGCTGTCCGAATCAGTGCCCGAGCTGCACAGGCTCGTGACAAGCTGGCCGTGTACGAGCAGCAACTCAACGACACCATCGGCCGCCGCCGCGATCCGGATATGGGCTATAAGGAAAAGGCCCGCATCAAGGAAATCAACGCGGCTTTCACGCAGTTCGACAAAGGCATTGAATCGGCGAAGAAAACGCCAACAATCGTTCACGAAGCGGATGCCAAACGCATCAGTAGCGACCCCGCAGTTAGCACCGCGGGCATTTTGCTGGAACGATTGGTCCAGGAACTCAGCAACGACATTGGCCATGAAGTCTATCGCCATATCGCCGAAGCGAAAACGCATTACCATCGCAGCATGGTCGCTGTGATCGTGACGGCCGTGTTGGGCGTCCTCATCATGGCCGGTCTGCTTCGCTTCTTCTATGGTTGGATTTTTCAGCCGTTGCACAAGTTGCAAGAAGGTGTGCGGCGAGTGGCCGGTGGCAACTTTGATGGCAAGATTGAACTCAACTCCGCTGACGAACTTGAAGAACTTGCCGACGCCTTCAATGACATGACTCGCCGTTTGCACGTCAAATACAGCGATCTGACGCATCAATTCGATGAACGCGGTAAGCAGCTTGTCCGTTCCGAACGACTGGCCAGCGTTGGTTTCCTCGCGGCCGGCGTGGCCCACGAGATCAATAATCCGCTGGCATCTATCGCGTTCTGCGCTGAAGCGCTGGAACGCCGGCTCGCGGAACTATTAAACCGGTTGCCACGCGAACAGGAAGCCGTCGGCAAATACCTCAAGATGATCGAACAGGAGGCGTTTCGTTGTAAGGCGATTACGCAGAACCTGTTGGAGTTTAGCCGCGTCGGCGAAGGCCAGCGCGTGGCAACAGATTTATCGGAAACGGTTCAGTCCGTACTCGAGATGGCACAGCATTTGAAAGCCAGTGAAGGCAAGCGTGTCGTGTTCCGCCCGACGAGCAAGCTCATCGCCCAAGTGAATCCGCAGGAAATCCGCCAGGTCGTACTCAACATGGTGGTCAATGCCATGGAGAGCATGGACGAAGGCGGCACACTGACCATCACGCTCGCCCCGGGCAAGAAGGGTGTCGAGATCATGTTCGCCGACACGGGTTGCGGCATGCAGCGCGATGTGTTGGAGAACATTTTCGAGCCGTTCTTCACACGAAGCCGTACTGGCAAAGGCACGGGTCTGGGCTTGTCGATCAGCCAGCGCATCGTGACCCAGCACGGTGGCGAGATCGAAGCGTCCAGCACCGGGTTGAATCAGGGAAGCACATTCATCGTACGCTTGCCGCTCGCGCCTGCCACGGCGATGAAGGAGGATAACGTTGTCCGTCTCGCCGCTTAAGCCGCTGCGGGTGCTCTTCGTTGATGACGAAGTCAGCCTTCAGGAGTTCATGCGTTCGGAGTTGCCGCGACTCGGTCATGAAGTGACCGCGTGTCCCGACGGCAATACCGCACTCAAGGCTCTTGCCCGCGCCAATTACGATGCCGCCATCCTCGACATCCGCATGCCCGGCATGAGCGGCATCGAGTTGCTGACGCAGCTTAAAGCCGTGAGTCCGAATACGGAAGTCGTGATGATGACCGGCCACGCCAGCATGGAAACCGCCATGCAGGCTCTGCGGCTCGGCGCTTTCGACTACATGACTAAGCCATGTAAACTGGCTGAGATTGAAGCGATTCTGCACAAGATTGCCGAGAAGCGCGATCTACAAAACAAAGTGATGGCCGCCGAGGCACGAGCGACAGCGGCCGAGGGTGGACCCAGCGCGCTCATCGGTAAAGCGCCCGCCATGCAAGCCGTGCATCGCTTGATCGGCACGGTCGCCGCTACCGATGCCTCAGTGTTGATTCTCGGCGAAACTGGTACTGGTAAGGAATTGGTCGCGCGAACCATCTTCCAAAAGTCTGCTCGCCACGATGGCCCATTCGTTCCAGTCAACTGTGGTGCCCTGTCGGAAAGCCTGGTTGAAAGCGAACTTTTCGGCCATCGCAAAGGTGCATTCACCGGCGCGGATCGTGATCATAAGGGCCTGTTTGAGGTCGCCAATGGTGGAACGTTGTTCCTCGACGAACTCGGCGAGTTGAACAAGAACATTCAGGTCAAGCTGCTTCGCTTCCTCGAATCCGGTGAAATCCGCCGCGTCGGCGAAACTGCGCCGTTTCGCACCGACGTCCGCGTACTGTGCGCGACCAACTGCGAACTTCGCACCATGGTCGATCATGACGATTTCCGCGAAGACTTGTTCTTCCGCGTGAACACGTTTGAGATTCGCTTACCGGCCCTGCGTGAACGTCATGAGGATATTCCCGAGTTGGCCCGCACGCTCCTGGCTCGTGCTGCACGACGACCGATGGATCAAGTTGCGGACATGCTGACCCCGGACGCAATTGATGTGCTGACACATTACGAATGGCCCGGCAACGTCCGCGAGTTGGCCAACGTGATGGAATACGCCTTCATTGTGTCTAATGGTCAAAAGCTGGCGGCCGAACATTTCCCGATTCACGTCCGGCAACACATTGCTGGCCCGACGATCATCCCGATGCCGTTGCCGGCGACTTTGCCGCCCGGTGCATTCGGCACGAAGACATTACGTGACCTGGAAATGGAACACATTCTCAAAACTCTCGAAAAGAACAACCGAAACAAACCCGTTACCGCGGCTGAATTGGGCATCAGCTTGAAGACGCTTTACAACAAGTTGAACGCCTACGAAGAGCAGCAACGCCGCGTGGCATGATGATCATCCGGAGTTCGCATGTTTTGGCCGACGCGATCCGTCAACTATTGGCCCGACAACCGCTGCGCCAAGGCCTTCTGGGGCCAACACAATTTGCCGCCCTATCAACAGTTGTTGTCCGATACTACGAATCGACTTTGCCCCAAACCCGGTGATCGTTGGCTGGACCTTGGATGTGGTCGGGGCATGCTCACCCGCGCCGTGTGGGAACAATCTTGCGGTCAAGTCAGTGAAGTCATCGGCCTCGACATCGCGCCGGCCAATTCCGATGCTTACGAGAAGTTGCAACGCTCGCTTCAACCCACGCCGCTACCCGGGCAAGTAAAATTCGTCGCTGCCGACTTCAGCACGGGATTGAAACAGTTTGACGATAACTCCGTTGATGGCGTCGTCTCTGGGTTGGCGCTCACTTATGCGGAGAGCTACTGCGAAAAACGCCGCAGTTGGACCAGCGACGCTTATGATCATGTCCTTGCCGAAGTCCGCCGCGTGCTGAAGCCCGATGGCCAGTTTGTTTTTTCTGTCAATGTACCCGAGCCGGCATGGGGCAAAGTCGCGTGGGATTCCATTCGCGGCACATTCGATGCCCGCCGGCCGCATCGCTACCTGCTGAAGGCCTGGCGAATGTACCGCTATGGCGGCTGGTTGAAGCGAGAAGCCCGGCGTGGTCGCTTCCATTATTTGCCGCTGGAGTCCATTCGCGCGAAGTTGCTCGCGCTTGGCTTTGGCCAGGTTGAAGGGACTCTGAGTTTTTCCGAACAGGCCTACATCATCACATGTCGGGCCGGCACTGCGATGCGAATGGCCGTGTGACTAGCTATATTGACGGCATGAATCCAGCCGAGATGCGTAAAGAGTACACTGTTGCCAGCTTGACCGAGGCTGACGCCGGTGATGATCCATTTATCCTCTTTGACACGTGGTTCCACGCGGCCATTTCCGCCAAGCTGCCCGAGCCAAATGCGATGACGTTGGCGACAGCGACGCGAGAGGGCGTGCCGTCGGCGCGGATTGTGTTGTTGAAGCGCTTTGATCACGATGGATTTTGCTTTGCTACGAATTACAACAGCCGCAAGGGTAAGGAACTCGGACTCAATCCGCGCTGTGCTCTGGTGTTTCATTGGCACGCGCTGGAGCGTCAGATTCGTATTGAAGGTGTTGCCGAGCGGGCAACCGTTGCCGAGTCGGATCAATATTTCGCCAGCCGCCCGCGTGGCAGCCGACTTGGAGCCATCGCCAGCCCGCAGAGCCAAGTCATTGCTGATCGAATCATGTTAAGCAATCGCCTAGCGGACCTGGAAGTTCAATACCCCGGCGACAACATCCCGCGCCCAGAGCATTGGGGCGGCTATCGCGTCACGCCCCACGTCATCGAGTTCTGGCAAGGCCGGCCCAATCGGCTCCACGACCGTCTGCGATATGTCAAATCGGGCACAAATGTTTGGACCCGGGACCGATTAGCGCCTTAGGCGGCGAGTCGCTGCTTTGATGCCAGTTTGGCGGTGGGTCGTGTTCGTGATTTGATCGTTTCACATTCGTTCCATTTGCCGGGCATGCTCACGCCGATTCGTGAGCATGCCGCCCATGACCATTCCCAATTCAGTTGTCAAAGAACACTCTCACTGGCGATAGCCACCAGTCCGCCGGTCTCGGCCGACCGGCCACTAACAACGAACAAAAAACCACTAACCACTAATAACTCCCTCGCCCCCGATATCCGCCCGCGCGCACTCCCACGCGCTGGAAAGGCGATGCCCGGGCACTTGGGGTAATGGTCACGCTCGCCGCGACCGCGGCGGCCAACCGTGTTGCCACACTCGAAGTGGGCGCGTGTGGCGCACTGTATTTGAGTTGAACTCAGTTGAGTCAACCCATTTGTCGCTGATGGCGAGGGGGTGGGTGGTGAGGTTGTTTACGCGACAGTAACGCCGGATTGTTTGTCCCGCGGCATCGCCTTTCAACAGACACCAACTCATCC
>JANLTA010000927.1:0-5735 GCA_031362705.1 Gemmataceae bacterium
CGGGCGAATGCCCCGGCAGGTGAACGGCGTGTTCTCGATCTCATGTTTGGATTTCCGCCCGGAGGGCGCGCGGCCGTAGCCCGGCTTTACACCGCCTGGTTTAAGATCGAATTTTTTCTTCGCGTCGGGCGGACGCACGAACCTGGCCAGGCCCGTCCGTCCTCCGGACGATCTTGTGGGATGGGGCTCTCCCAGGCGTTGAAACGCCTGGCTACGATCGTGCGCCCTCCGGGCGAAGAGACAGATTGCATTCGCTGCACCTGACCGGGGCGGGCACGGCGTGTAGTTTGAAGTCAGCAGATCGTGGGTTCAACGGGTGAGCAAAACGGCAGCGACGGTGACGCGGTTGATCCTGATTATTCAAACGCCTTCTTTAGCTCATCGAATGCGTTGCCGGCAGCGTCTTTGATCTTCTCCCAGCGATCGAGGCTTGCATTCTTCAGTTCGTCAATCTTCTTGGCCGCTTCGTCTCGCTTGACCTTGGCGAGTTCGACCTTCTTGTCCAACTCCTTCTTGGCTTCGCCCGTCGCCGCGGCGGCGCGAGTTTTCAATTCCTCGTACTTCCCATTCATTTCATCGAGCCGCTTGCTCAACGCGGCGACGTATTCATCGCGCTTGGCTTTGGCCGCTTCTGCGGTCGCGGACGTAGCCTCGCCGATTTTCTTATTTGCATCGGTGACCTTTTTGTCCGCCGGCGTGGTGCCATTACCGCAACCGCACAAAGACAATACAAGCGTGGCTGCTAGTGTGAAGAAGAGGAGTTTGGTCGGGTACATTGCAATCTTCCTGCGTTGGAGTGGCGCGGTGTTCGTCCATAACGATCAGATCATTGTATCAAGCCGACGTGGGGCTCCTCGACCTGGCCGACGGGCATCTAACCACCCGCCACACCTGCCCGCGCCGGGCACATCGTATAGTTTGAAGTCAGCCGGACGATTGCCCGCGCTACTTTGCTGGGTCGTTCGGCGGCAAAGTGTATTCGGTAACCTAGATCGGGGCGCGTCATGAGCGAGCAGTGGGAGTACAAACTTCTCGTCGGGCATGGCCTGGGACAACGCCTGAAGGACAGTACCGGGGTGGACTACGGTGTGTTTTCCGAGGAGCTGCTGAACCGGCTGGGCCGGGCAGGGTGGGAGGTGTGCAGCCACAACCTCGCCTTCGGGTCGGCCTCATCCTTAGTCGTCAAGCGGAGGCTCGTCGGAGAGCGGGGCAGCGACCTGGCGGGCCCGGCATGACCCACCGCTCCGTGGTCGCAAGGCACACCGAACAAGGCGCTGCCTCTAGCCTGGCGGCCACGTCGTGTAGTTTGAAGTCAGGCGGACGATTGCCGCGGCGGGTGGGTGAAGTCGAACGTTCGATGTGAGAGTCCTTATGGCCGAAGTGCCTCCAATTCCCGCCAACGAACTAAGGTGCCCTGACCCTATCGTGCTGCCGCCGAAGGATGGCCGCTTCGAGAGGCGACTCCTTGACATCCTGAGCCACACAACCAATGAGGCTGAGATCCAACGGTTATTCCTCGGTCGGGCCGGCGAGCAATTCGTCGCCGCCCACTTGCTCCGGCGAGGTCTCAACAGCTCTCCGCTCCCGGTAGATACTGGAGTCGACTTACTAGCCCATCGCGAGATGAGGTTGGAGATGGTGCTTCACCAAGCAGAGCACGAGTTGTATCAGTTTCAAGTGAAGACCACAGCAACTAAGGAATACCGAGCATCGCTGCCAGTTCGCAAGGTCCACGACTTGTGGCATAAGGCCATCAATCTGGTTGTGGTGTTCTGGTCGGTGGAAACGGCTCCGACGTCGATCGTCATCCCACCCAGCTTGATTCGACTCCTCACGTCTGGCGGGTTTGAGGACCCGAAGGCACCATTGCTGACTGCCGGCGATGAAGTTTCCTTGCGTGTGATTGAGTCCGGAGGCAGATACTTCATTCGGAATTTGGACAACGAGATCACGGCGATGCGAGATCGATTTGACCGAATTGAAGCGATCGGCGTCGATACGGGTCAGTTTCCACCGTATGTTTTCTGGTCAGAGGGAAAAGGACTGTTGGAATTCGATCCTGACTAACGAAACATTCCTCACCGATCCACTCTCTCCACCTGACCGGAGCGGGCATGTCGTGTAGTTTGAAGTCAGCCGGACGATTGCCCCGGCAGGTGAGCTTTCGGCGGTTTGGTAAATGTTAAGATGATATTTGAGTGGCACCAACAGCTATCCGATGACGGTTGGAAAGCCGACAAGGATCGCTTTTGGGATTCGACACCCTGTTTCTACGACTTAGCCATGATTAAGACCGTTATCCTGGTCCATCGAAATGATGGCACGAAGAATGGCGAATTCGGTGAGGTTTACTATTGGAAATACGGCCGACACGACTTGCCGGAATACCTGAACAACGCAAACGTTGAAATTAGGAGATACAAGCTTCATCACTCTATGAATGCGCTTCTCTGGTACGATCATGGCGATCGATACATGGGCGACGTCAATCACTGACGCCGATTAAGCCGAAACAGGCGCTGCACCTGATCGGGGCGGCCACGTCGCGTAGTTTGAAACCAGCCGGACGTTTGCCCCGGCAGGGAGACCGCCGTGTCGCGAAAACCAAAGCGTAAGTCGGGCGAGCCGGCGGGGCAGCGCGAGACCGGCGTTGACACCGGCGAAAAGTCCACGACTTGGGCCTTTGTGCTCGGGATCTTTATGGTTTTCCTGACGCTGTGCGCGGCACAAGCCACGCTGCGGGAGATCTACATCGGTATGCACCGGGGCGACTACGTGCGCGACGAGTTGGTGGTGTCGAATGTGTCCAGCCTTGACGACTCGCCTTCACTTCACGGCCAGATGGCCTCGAGTGGCGAGTCCATCACCGTCCCGCTTGGCGTAGCCGGCCCCGACTACGATCGCTTTCGCGAACTACAGCGGGCGGGACGAATCAAGGGGCAGCGCGTCCCGGTCTGGTATCTTCCACAAGAGACGCCCTGGTGGATGAGCGGTTCAGATCCGGTCCGCCTTATCCACGTTTCGCGATTCGAGGATCGCTATGGCGGGTGGCGGACCGGCGTCGCCATCACTGTCGTCATGGCCATAGTCGACGTTTGCCTCCTCCTCTATGGGATCAAGCGATTAGAGTGGACTCAAGAGCCAGCGACTTGACTCGGTGGTAGGAGGCCGAGCGCGAACAAACGTCGAACCACTTGCTCCACCGGCCCGAAGCGGGCACGGCGTGTAGTTTGAAATCAGCTGGATGATTGCCCCGGCGGGTGAGCAAAGGGTTAGGGGTTCTCGCGAAATTCGAACATGATAGCCAAAATTCTGGAAAAACTGACCGGACGAGACGACTTGGAGCGAGTCGCATATAAGGAAGACCTCGCGCTACTCAACGCCTATTTGAAGAAGCGGCCGGTTTGGATCCCGCAGAGGCCGAAGCAGTTTCTTGATGCCGACGATCTTACACAGGAGAAGTTGCTGGAGCAGCTTCGCATTGATGCCGAGCAGTTATCCAATGAAGAGTTCGAGCCGTGGATTCTGGAAGTCGATGGCAAAAAGCGATTGCCTGTGTTTTCGAGCCGGGATCGGATGCAGCCTTTCGCGAGCACCGTTTCACAGAACATGAACAAGGTCTTTGGATTGGGTTGCAGATCGATCCTGTTGGAAAACGTCACAAAACATGTGCAAATCGATTTTGTTGACCTGAACCCATTCAGCAAAAAGAGCTGGGAAATTGGCTTTGGGAGACACGACGCTGAACCATTCGCTCCACCTGCCTGTGACGGGCCGATCGTGTAGTTTGAAGTCAGCCGGACGATTTGCCTCGGTAGGGAGCCATCTCGTGATCAATCGTTGTTTGGGACTCGTTTTGCTCGTGGTTGCCGCGAGTGTGACTTCGGCGGCCGACAAGGATGCGCGGGTTTACGAGTTGCGGGTGTACTGGGCGGTGCCGGGGAAACTGGACAACTTGCAGGCGCGGTTTCGTGATCACACGGTGAAGCTGTTTGAGAAGCATGGGATGACGAACGTCGGCTATTGGGTGCCGATCGAAAACCCGGAGCATCAGTTGATCTATCTGCTTGCGTTCTCCAGTGCCGAGGCTCGGGAGAAATCGTGGAAGGCCTTTGGCGATGATCCGGAATGGAAGAAGGTTCGTCAGGCAACCGAAGCCAACGGGAAGATTGTCAACAAAATCGAAGTGGTCCAACTCGCGGCGACTGATTATTCGCCGGCTCTTAAGATCGAAGGGAAGAGCGAGCGTGTTTTCGAACTGCGCACTTATACGGCCGCACCCGATAAGCTCGGCGCGCTCAACGGCCGTTTCCGCGACCACACCGTCAAGCTGTTCACCAAACACGGGATGACCAACGTCGGCTACTGGACGCTGATGAAGGGGCAAAAAGGGGAGAAGGATACGCTGATTTATTTGCTTGCCCATAAGAGCGTCGACGCGGCTAAGGCATCATTCGACACGTTTCGCAAGGATCCCGATTGGATCGCGGCCCGCAAAGCGTCGGAAGAAAAAGCCGGCGGCCCGCTCACGGCTAAAGACGGCGTCAAGTCGCAGTACCTCAAGCCGACCGATTACTCGCCGATGAAGTAGCTGATCGAAATGTGCTTGCTATTCTCTCGGTCGCAGGGACTGCGGCTGTCCGCGATTGGCAGGTCGCGGCAAACGATTTGAAAAACGAGAGCGACGGGACTCGAACCCGCAACCACCGGATCGACAGTCCCAATGTGTCAAATCGTAAGTCGTTAACTGGGCAACGTGTTAGTGAAACTGCGCCGATTGGTTTGCTTGACGTTTGCTCAGACTCGCCGTTCCCCATCCATTTAACGGCTCTGGCCGCAGCATTGGGTGGTGTCTCAGTTTACCATGGCGTGAGAATTCGACGTGTCTGAAATGAATCCATCTTCTTTGTGCTTTCCTTCGTGCCTTTTGTGTCTTTGTGGTGAGTTCTTAAGACCAACCACAAAGACACAAAGGGCACAAAGCAAGCACGAAGAAAACCAAACTGAGACACTACCCAGCATTGCGTGCGCTGCCCCCGCGCGACCTCGACGCAGTTTTGATCCATTTGGGACGGGGGTACGCGCCTCAATTCTGACGAGTACATCGCCCATTTTGAACTGATTATTTGGAATCACGGGCACGTCGATAATGGCTTACGACGACTCCGAGCCACCGATGCCTTGCGCATCGCCGACTTGAGCACCAGCACGATCTTCTTCATCCGGGAAACTGCGTTGGATCGCCCGGTTGAGCAGGTCGAGTTCTTGCAGTAACGCCGCTTTGCGCGGTTCGGGCAGCACTCGCAGCAAGTGGTCCAGGAGGCCATGTAGCCGGCGCGCTACCTGCATACTGCTCGCGCCGTAATGGCGGATTTCCGTGACTCCCAAACTGACGAAGTCGATCCAATCCGGCGTGCCGTAACACAAGCGCAGGCGGCCCTGAAAATCGCGCGTCTGGCCAGCGCTCAGGCGTCGTTTGCCAACGTATATCAATAGCCGGTGAATCTGATCCAACGCCAACACTGCGGTCGTCGGATCGTTGATGGCCGGCGATAGCGCTTTGTTAGCAATGTCCACCATAATGCGAAAGGCGAAACGCGGATCCTGCGTCATCGTGCGTTCAGGTCCAATATCAACACAAGCTCTCAAGATGTCGGCATCGAATGGACTTCCAGCCGGTAGAACTCGAAACAACGGATCACCCCGGGCGACAAAGTCTCCGACTTGCGGCACCA
>JANLTA010000930.1:0-7286 GCA_031362705.1 Gemmataceae bacterium
CCAGAAACGACCCGTACTCGATTTCCTGTACCAATCCCTCCTCGCCCACCGCCAAACACGCACCGCACCAGCATTACCCGCGACCGGGTGAACGGTTACACCAAAATTCCGCTACCGACATTGCAACTCCGTTTTTCCTCACCGACAATGGGGCCAGCTACGGCACGTTTTGCCGAGTTTCGAGGGGGAAACTGAGGCGGATAGTCTTCGAAGACTCGATGTGACACTGACGATGGTCCCCGACCGCACAATGTTAGCTCCTTTGATTTGGGCAGGGGCATTGGGCAGCGTGCGGCGCGCCAGAGGGGTAAGCACCGGGGAATCGAAGCATGCGCCAAAGTCGCTCAGAGAACTCGGCACAACATCGTGTTCCGGAGGCGAACGGCGAGGGTGCTTCCCTGTCCCACCGTCGTCGCGCGCCTCGCGGAACATGTGTCGCGGCTATTTAATGAATCACGACACCACGCAATCGGCGACCGGTAGTCGGGCCACCGCCGCGGTGCATCGTGTCGTTCCCACTCGCGCCGATCACTTTCCCGCGCTCCGTCCGAGCGCATCATCCTCGCACGCGCCGATGTCAACGCATCAACACCCAGTGAGCTTTCATTTCACTCAGTGAACTCTCATGTCATTTCGTTTCACGCAATTACGCGTTCGTTTCATTTCGTACCATCTCGTTTCACGGCCACCTGGTAGGCGCGCGCGGCAAATGGAACGAATGTGAAACGAAAGCGCCTGACATTGATGATTGATTAGATAAGTTCGCTGTGGTCTACGAATCCGGTGTCAACTTCACTCATTCCACCGTCACGCTCTTGGCCAGGTTGCGCGGTTTGTCCACATCGCAACCGCGCAAAAGCGCGGCATGATATGCCAACAGTTGCAGGGGCACGGCCGTGACCAATGGTTGCAGATACTCCGGCACTTCGGGAACAAAGATCAGGTCGTCGCACTTGGCGGCAACGCGCTCGGCGGCTTCATCATCACCTTCGCCGAGGACGCCGATGATCGGGCCGCCCCGGGCGCGGACTTCTTCCAGATTGCTCATTACCTTTTCGAAGATCGGCCCGCGCGACATGAGAAACACCGACGGCGTCTCGCTGTCAACGAGCGCGATCGGGCCGTGCTTCATCTCGGCCGCAGGATAACCATCGGCATGGATGTAGCTGATTTCCTTCAGCTTCAGCGCGCCTTCCATCGCCACGGGGAACTGATATTGCCGGCCCATGTATAGGAAGTTGTGTGCCCGGCTATACTTCTCAGCGATGCGCCGCACTTCATCATTGCAATCTAACGCCCGTTCCACCGCCTCGGGCACCGCTTCCAACTCTTCAATCATCTTCGCGCCTTGCAAGCTCGACATGAGCCGTAGGCGGCCGAAGAGCAGAGCCAACATCGATAGTACGGTGACTTGCGACGTGAATGCCTTGGTGCTGGCAACGCCGATTTCCGGGCCGGCGTGCAAGTACACGCCGCCGTCGGCCTCGCGGGCAATCGTGCTGCCCACGACGTTACACACCGCAAGCGTCGGATGGCCCTTGCGCTTGCTTTCCCGCAGTGCGGCCAGCGTGTCGGCCGTCTCACCGGATTGAGTAATCGCGATCACAATGGTGTTGCGATCCATCGGCGGATTGCGATAACGGAACTCGCTGGCGTACTCAACTTCCACCGGCAAGCGAGCGAATTCTTCCAGCAAATACTCGCCGACCAGGGCGGCATGGTAACTGGTACCGCACCCCGTAAGAATGATCCGCTCGGCATTGCGGAGTTTCTGCGGGTCGAGATTTAAGCCGCCAAAATGAGCCGTGCAATTCTCAGCATCGAGCCGGCCACGCATAGTATTGCGCAGCGCTTCGGGTTGCTCGTAAATCTCCTTGAGCATGTAATGGGCATAGTCACCCTTATCGGTGTCGCCAGGATCCCAGTCAATGGCATGAATCGCCGCATCGACTTGCCCGGTGTTCGGATCATCGACACGCCATTCCTCAGCGGTGATGACCGCCATCTGTCGATCACGCAGATAGACAGCCTTGTCGGTCATTCCGGCAAGCGCCGACGGATCGCTGGCGAGAAAGTTCTCGCCCTGACCCAAGCCAAGGACCAAAGGGCTGCCGAGCCGGGCGGCAACAATAGTATCCGGAGCGCGCGTACTGACTGCGGCGATGCCATAAGTGCCTTTGAGCAATGGCAACACCGTGCGCATAGCCTCAACCAAATCGTCATCCATGTGATAGGCGATGAGTTGTGCGATCACTTCGGTATCGGTGTCGCTGCGAAACTTCACGCCTTCGGATAGAAGATGTTTCTTGAGCGCGGCATAGTTTTCAATAACGCCGTTATGAACGACAGCCACCAGGTTATCGCCGGTACCGCCAATGTGCGGATGTGCATTGACATCATTCGGAGCGCCATGCGTGGCCCATCGCGTGTGACTGATGCCGACGCAACCGGGCGCGGGCTTCAGTCTGACCAAGTCTGCGAGATCGCCGACCCGCCCAGCCTTCTTTCGCAAATGCATCTTGTTGCCGGTGAGCGTCGCCATGCCGGCACTGTCGTAGCCGCGGTATTCCAGGCGGCGCAGGCCATCAATGAGAATCGGCTCGGCCTCGCGCCCGCCGACGTAACCCACAATTCCACACATACGATGATCTCATGACCCGGCGAAATTCCTTGTCGGAAGCGAGTGCCGGACTATGACAGTTTGCAGCATCCCGCCGTTCTCCGCAAGGCCGAAAACGCCATGAAACTCGGCATTATCAGCGATACCCATGACCGCGTTGAACGCGTGGCGGCAGCATTGGCCTCGCTGCGCGAACGTGGCGTCGAACGGCTCATCCACTGCGGCGACGTGACTGGCCCGGACACCGTGGCGGCCTTTGCGGGCTGGAACGTCGAGTTCGTCCTCGGCAACTGCGACTGGAACCCGACATCACTGGAGCAAGCCGTCAAGCAAATCGGCGGCACACTTCACGAACGATTCGGCGACTTGGAACTGTGCGGCCGCAAGATCGCCTGGATTCACAGCGACAATGCCGTGCTATTCCGCGCCCTCGAAAACGCCGACCATTACGACTACCTCTTCTACGGCCACACCCACGAAGCCGAGCAGCACCGAACCAATAAGACCCTGGTCTGTAACCCCGGCGCATTGCAGCGAGTCAAAGTGCCCACCTGCGCCGTACTGGATCTGGCGACGGATGAACTCGAAATCATGACGGTAGTAGGGTAGAATGAATGGCAGTGTGCATAGGGAGAGTTGAACATGCTTGATACTTACGAATCGTTGGGAATCGCCAGACTTCCTGACAACGAAAAGGTGAACATACTTCATCGCCTAGTGGACGACCTTGCGACCAGAGCCAGCCCTGGACGACGACTGACGCCGGAGTTGGCGGCAGAGTTGACGCGTCGCGTTGAAGAAATCGAAAATGGCACCGAGAAACTGATACCAGCGGAAGTCGTTCGAGCGGAGGCCCGCGCCGCGCTAGGACGAAGATGATGTCAATTGAATTTAAGAGACAGGCTCGCAACGAGTACATTGCGGCTGGTCAATGGTATGATCGGCAGCAAATGGGACTTGGCGCGAGGTTTCTTGACACCGTCGACGAATTCATCGACTGCATTTCGCTTGATCCAATGCGTTATCCGATCGTCGTGAAAGATGTACGTGAATCGTTTGTGGGAGCGTTCCCGTTTTACGTGTATTATCGAATCCAAATGGAAGGAATTCAAATTGTGGGCGTTATACATTCAGCGCGAGACACTGAAGTCCTTTTGTCACGAATCGAAACAGATTGAGGTCATGCAATGCCACTCGAACCCCTCGCCGGCAAACCTGCTCCGGCGAACATGTTGATTGATGTTTCTGCTCTGGAACGGGAATATCACGAGCGCAAATCAGACTTGGCCGACCCGACGCAACTCGTCGCCTTCGGCACGAGTGGGCATCGTGGCACATCGCTGGATGGCACGTTTACCGAAGCGCACATACTTGCGATTGCTCAAGCGATTTGTGATTATCGCATCCTACAGGGCTACTCCGGGCCGTTGTACATGGGCAAGGACACCCATGCGTTGTCCGGCCCGGCTCAGCGCTCGGCGTTGGAGGTGTTCGCGGCCAATGGCGTCCAAGTGGTCATGCAGCGTGATGATGGCTTTACGCCGACGCCGGTGATCAGCCGGGCGATCCTTGCTTACAATCGTGGACGCAAGGATGGCTTTGCCGATGGCGTCGTTATTACACCGTCACACAACCCGCCGAGCGACGGAGGTTTCAAGTACAACCCACCCAACGGCGGCCCGGCCGATACCGATGTCACCAATTGGATTCAGGCAAAAGCCAACGAGTATCTACGCGCCGGGTTGGCGGACGTTAAGCGAGTGCCCTACGAACAAGCGATGAAGGCAGGCACGACACGGGCTGAAGATTTCATTCATCCGTTTGTGAATGAATTGACTTCCGTGATTGACATCGACGCCATCCGCGCGGCGAAGCTGAGACTCGGCGTGGACCCGCTCGGTGGTGCGTCCTTGGCATATTGGCCGGTGATTGCCGAGCGGTTTGGTCTCGATTTGCAAGTCGTGAATCCGGCATGTGATCCGCGTTTCGCTTTCATGACAGTCGATCACGATGGCAAAATTCGCATGGATTGCTCTAGCCCTTACGCGATGGCCGGCCTGGTCAGCTTGAAGGACAAGTTCGCCGTCGCCTGGGGCAATGACCCGGACGCTGACCGGCACGGTATTGTCACCCGTTCTTCAGGCCTGATGAATCCAAATCACTTTCTAGCCGTCGCTATCGACTACTTGCTGACACATCGACCCAAATGGGCAGCGAACGCAGCCGTTGGAAAGACGCTCGTCAGCAGCGGGATGATTGATCGGGTGGTGGACGGGCACAAACGCAAGCTGCTCGAAGTCCCAGTTGGCTTCAAATGGTTTGCCCCAGGATTATTCGATGGCTCCGTATGTTTCGGTGGCGAAGAGTCCGCCGGCGCGAGTTTCCTGCGCCACGATGGCAGCGTGTGGACGACTGACAAAGATGGGTTAATACTCGGTCTACTTGCGGCTGAGATCACAGCCGTCACCGGCAAAGACCCTGGTGAACACTATCGTGATTTGACGAACAAATACGGCGAGCCGCGTTACACACGCATTGATGCCGCGGCCACGCCAGCTCAGAAGGATCGGCTCAAGAAGCTCGCACCCAACGACGTGATGGCGGCGACATTAGCCGGCGATGCGATCACGGCCAAACTCACGTCCGCACCCGGCAACAACGCAGCCATCGGCGGCTTAAAAGTGACAACAGTTAACGGCTGGTTCGCTGCTCGTCCATCCGGCACTGAAAACGTCTACAAGATTTATGCGGAGAGCTTTCGCGACGATGGGCACTTGCAGAAGATTGTCGAAGAAGCCCAGGCGATGGTGACAGCAGCACTGGGCTAACTGTTACACATCACTCCGCGAAAACCCGATCATACCGACAAGAGCGGCGACGCAGGACGTTATTCCAGCCCATTTCAGGAGCAGCCAAAGACCGTCACGGCTGTAGACGCCTTTCAACATGAATGGGAACGAGTCAATCAACCGATCCGGCGTGAGATAACTTGGCGGCAGGAACGTCAGCGCAAAGCCGGCCGAGTATAGTCCGACCCAGAGCAGTGTCACAGTAAGTACGGTACTGCCGCAGAGGGCGCTCGTGGTCACGCTGATACACACAATGGCTGCAAGTACTGCGGCCAGCGCACCCAATGCCGCGGCGCACCCGGTCATCGTCATAATGCCGGGGAAGACGAAAGCGGCAATGCTCATGACCGTGATGGCCATGAGCAGGTAGGTGCCCAAAACAGAAATGAGGCGGGAATGCAGTTTCGCAAGATAGTATTGGTAACGGCTGATGCCACGACATAGCACGGAGTCGGCGAGACTGCCGCGCTCTGTGGCAATTGCGCCGGAACAGAAGGCGACTACCAGGGTCACCGTGCCCAATGCCACGGAATGCAGCAGTTTCGAAACGACATTGTCCACTGTAACAACAAAGTTGGCTTCCTTGAATACAGCGAAACGATGCGTCAGATATAACAGTGCCGCGCCCATCGATGCGAACACCCACGTCCGCCAAACCCAATTGCGCGTCGTTTGCCGCAGGTCGGTCTGAAGCACCGCCCAATACGGCAGAAAACGGTAGAATCGAAGGCTGACAGCAGTGGTGTTCGTGGCATCCATGTCACTTTCCAAATCTCATCAATTGCAATTTCTCAAGCGGCTTCGGCGTGCGTGTACAATCTGGTGAATCCGCGTGATTCGTCCTTTTCGACCAGGTCGAGAAATGCCTGTTCGGTTTGCTGACCGACGGTGCGGATGGACACAATGTTGACCTTGTTATCGGCCAGCACCATGCAAACGTTGGCGAGTGCGGCCGGGGCGAACGCTTCATCTTGCAATCGCAGTTCGAGACGGCGCTGACGCAAGTTCACGGACATAAAATCACTTGCCGACTTGATGGAACCGACAGCCTTGGTCACGGATTTCTGATCACCCTCAAGATCGATCTCAAAAGCGTTCTTGCGAATCCGACCCTTCAACTCCGTGAGCGAGCCGGAAAAGATGAGGTGCCCGCGACTCAACACGGCGGCGTGGTTGCATACTTCGTCCACGTCCAGCAAATTGTGGCTGGAGATAATCAGCGTCTTTTCGGCTGCCAGTTGCTTGATGAGGTCCAGCATTGAGCGGCGGGCTTCAATATCGAGACCGTGCGTCGGCTCGTCCCAGATCAGCAACTCCGGCTCATTGATAATGCTGGCGGCGACGGCCAGGCGAGCGGTCATGCCATTGGAGAAGCCGGCAATTGGTTCACCGGCGACACCAAGGAGGTCCACCGCGCGGATCAGTGCGGCCAACTTAGGTTTGCGCGAACTGCGTGGAATGCCGAAAAGCCGGCCCACGTAATCGAGATAACTCAACGGCGTCATGCCGCTGGGAAAGCGCGGATTGGTCGGAATATAACCGATACGGCGACGCAGGATGGCGGCATTCGGCGTCATCTTTTGGCCAAAGACGCGAACACAGCCTGCCGTCGGACGATGCAACCCAAGGATCAAGCGAACTAGCGTGGTCTTGCCAGCGCCGTTTGGCCCGAGCAATCCCAAGACGGTGCCCGGCTCGATGCGCAGCGACACATCGTTGAGTGCGATCTGACGATTTTGATAGATCTTGGTGAGCCGTACGGTTTCGGCAACCAAGTCTCCGTCGCTGTCGGCCATGTTGAACCCTCGGGGCCGCGC
>JANLTA010000966.1:0-8449 GCA_031362705.1 Gemmataceae bacterium
TTTCGTGGACTCACCATTGACGGTGGATAACCAGGGCAATGTGTTCTTTACGTTTCGTGTCGTCGGCGCGAACCCGGCCAATCTTGTCAGCGGCATCGCCCGGATTGCCGCGGATGGCACCGGCACGTGGACATCGGCCAACGCGGCGGCGGCGGGCGGCGATCCGAGTATCAACCAGGCGGCGCGGTTCAGCGCACCAGCGCTGAGTAACGACGGCGCGACGCTGTATTTTGGCGTCGGCAATAGTGGCACCGAATCGTATGGTCGCCTGGTCGGTGTCAATGCGACAACGCTGGCACCGCTTTACAACTCGGGCGTGCTTCACGATCCGCGCAACGGCAACAATGCGGCGCTGCTGACCCTCAGCTCCGCGTCGCCGATGGTGGGGCCGGATGGGCGGGTGTATTATGGCGTGCTGGGAAATCCCGATGGTGGCTTCCGCGGATGGCTGCTGCAGTTCTCCGCGAGTCTGGCTACTGAGTACACACCCGGTGGCTTCGGTTGGGACAACACGCCATCGGTCGTGCCCGCGGCGATGGTGCCGCAATACACCGGCACGTCCACGTATTTGATATTCAGCAAGTACAACAATTATTATTACGGTGACGGCGACGGCTCCAACAAGATCGCCATTCTCGACCCGAACGATACCGAAGTTGACACGCACACATCCGCCGGCGGCCAACTGATCATGAAGCGGGTGCTGGACAAGCTCGGACCTACGCCGGATTTTCAATTCCCCGGCGTGCCCACGGCGGTGCGCGAATGGTGCATCAACAGTGCCGCGGTCGATCCGGCCACGAACAGTGTTCTGGTGAACAACGAGGACGGCAGGTATTACCGCTGGTATTTGCCGACCAACACGCTGACGGAGTCGTACCAGTTGACGGCCGGCATCGGCCAACCGTACACCATGACCGTCGTCGCCATGGATGGCACGATGTTTGGCATCGCCGATGGGATCTTGTTCGCACTCGGGCGCACGCCAAGCTTTGCCATCACGGACACGACCGTCGCCAGTCCAAGCACGACCGCTTCGTTCACAGTGACGCTGGATTATCCGCGGACCGTGCCGATCACAGTTCACTATGCCACGGCCGACGGCAGCGCGGTTGCCGGTGCGAACTACAGCGCGACCTCGGGCGACCTGACGTTCAACGCCGGCCAGACCAGTCAATCGTTCATGGTGCCCGTGAATCCCGGCTCCGTCACCGGGGCCAGCGCCAACTTTTTCGTGAATCTGACGAGTCCGACCAATGCCATCATTGTCGATAGCCAAGGCCAGGCGACCTTGTTGGGCCGGCCGCCGCGTGTGCAGTCGTTTGTGGTGAACGGTGGTGCGGTTCAACGATCACGGGTTACGAGTGTGGCCGTGAACTTTGATCAAATCGTGACGCTGCCCGCCCAGCCAGCCGACGCATTTCAACTCGTGCGACAAAGTGGGGGATTGCCGATCACACTTTCAGCGGTCGTCAGTAACGCCGGCCCCGGCACCGTGGTGACGCTCAGCTTTACGGGTGGCCCGCTCGATTTCGGTTCACTCACGGATGGCCGTT
The DNA here is from genome assembly GCA_031362705.1 of Gemmataceae bacterium. Taxonomy (GTDB): domain Bacteria; phylum Planctomycetota; class Planctomycetia; order Gemmatales; family Gemmataceae; genus JAIBBI01. The sequence goes on from JANLTA010000966.1 coordinate 1,557, forward strand.
ACACGCTCACAGTCGTGGGCACTTCTGTATCGAACGTCGCCGGCCAACTCGATGGCGACGCCAACGGCACCGGCGGCGACGACTATATAGTCATCGGCGCGCCCGCCAACGGCCTGTTCCGCATGTTCGGCGACGCCGACGGCGATGGCTCGGTCGCGGCCAACGATTTTATCCAATTTCGACTGGCCCTGGGCGGCAGCAGCAGCATCTTTGACTTTGATGGCGACGGTGCGGTAGCCGCCAGCGACTTCATTCAATTCCGGCTGCGATTTGGCGGGTCGGTTTAAGATGATTTTCGCCAAGTTGATCGCGTTGATTCGGTACGGAGGCATTTCACGTTAGGATTGAGTTTGCAAGACATCTGTTGCCATTTCGTTGTTGAAGTCGTTGACAGTGGATTCACTATGTGCAAGGGTGATGCGAAACCGGCTGCCTTGCGGTTCGTTTCCATGCACAGATAGTGTGATCCCAAGTGCCGTGGAGATCCGGCTGGCGATTGATAGGCCCAGGCCAACGCCAGACTTATTTCTAATCAACGCACCCTCGCCGCGAAAGAACGGTTCAAAGATAGCCACTCGATCAGCTTCACCGATACCTTCGCCTTCGTCGATTACGTCCAGGTGAACCCTACCGTCGCTTCTTGTCAATCGAATGACGATAGGGGTGCCAGCCAGACTGTAACGGCAAGCATTATCCAGTAACACATTCAACAATTCGCCCATCAACACGGGATTTGTCCGCACGTGTGCGCCGTTGACCAAATGGTCGATGCGAATGTCCTTTTCCCTGAGGTGGTCGTTCCAATTCTCCAATTGCTGTTCCAGCCACGGACCGAGGCTGATCGACTCTTGAGGCGGGGCATCCGATTCCCCGTCGGATCGGGCAAGGAACAACAATGCCACGATGATACGACGAAGTTGCTCCGCCCGACTCTGCACCGTTTCCAGGATTTGCCGGTACTCATCCGCGCTGCGCGGCCGACGAAGCGCGACCTCAATCTGGCCCAGGATGCCCGCGAGTGGTGTTCGCAATTGGTGGGAAGCGTCGCCGGTGAAGCGATTCTGTCGATCAAATGAAACTTGTAGTCGCACGAGAAGATCGTTGAATGATTGGCCGAGTTCGGAGAGTTCATCGCCGTTGTCCGGCGTGTGCAATCGAGTGGATAGATTGTCCGGCTGAACGAACCGAGTGGCGACGGCCATCTCGTGCAATGGGAGGAGTGCCCGGCGGCAAATGGCTCGTCCCAACCCGAATGCCAATAACAAAATGCCGAGAGTGATTCCAGCCAATGTCCAGGCTAGCCTGCGAAGCACCGCAAACGTCGGATCGAGAGGCATGGCCGCTGAGATCACAAGCACCGGATACACAATCTCCTGCGGTGATCGAGGTTGATGCGGTTGATCGCTTGGTGACACGCCGCCCGGGAGAACACGCCGATATCCAATGAGCCAACGGGCGCTATGCCACTCAATCTGTGATGTTACTTTGCTGTCTTCGGATAATCGGTAGGGCGCCGCATCCCAAAGGTTCTTGTTGTCTGCATGTGAGGACTGATCCACGGAACGGCCCGCGCCGTCGGTGACCAGCCAACGTGCCGCTTCGCCAAACGGGCCGCTACCTAAGGCGATCAATCGTTCGCGCGGTTCCCATTCGACGCCGTCCGGGGCAATTTCGGTCGCGGCTACCAACGTATTGAGTGCCGACTCCAACTGGTCTCGCGCCTGATGATGCAGATAGTGGTTTGTCAGACCGTATGACGCCGCGGAGAAGCCAATGAGTATTACGGCCAGCGTGCCGACAAAGAACAGCATGAGCCGATTAGTCAGGGTCATCATTTACCCCCAACAATTGGTTCGGACGGTACTATGATTGACGTGGCTTGATGTCCAAAGCGATCGCTGTAATAAGGAAGCCAGATAAACACGCCCGCGGCCAGCACTGTTGCTGTTACCCCGGCAAGGTATGAAAGCCGACGAACAGCTAAAGAGCCGCTCGACGCTTCAAGCTCGCGAACCGAGTTTGTCAACAATATCCCCGTGGCGAATGCGAATGCCGGTTCAATGGGTACAAGATACGCCGGTCGCTTGGATCCCGAGAGGGAGAAAAAGAGCAAACCCCATCCGGTTGCCAGTAACCCCACCCAAGCTCCCTTTGGAATGCGCTTGCATTTCAAGACGGCCCAAAACAAAACTGCCACCCAGGGCAACCAGCCAAGCACAACCTGCGGCACGTAGGCCCAGACCGGCTTGGCATGATCGAACGGCTGAAAGAACCGCTGGAGATTGTGCCGCCAGAAGAAATACTCGACAAAGGCCGGTTCTTGGATGGCCAAGGCGATGAACCACGGCGCGGCCGAAATGAGTGCAATCGCCATCAATATGAACCAGTCGCGGATGCCGGTTCGGCGCAACGTCGGATCGAAGTACGACGCAATGACTAGTGGGGGCATCGCCAGGACTAACGCGACCGGTCCTTTGACCATAATCCCGAGTGCCATAAAGAATGCGGTGCATACCCACATAGGTGCCGGTCGACGTTCCCTGACCAACGATGTGTGACCCGTCGCCAGCGCACACGTGACAAAAAGCCCGAGCAGGCTGTTCATTGTCAGCATCGGGCCGCGATAGACGAAGTCGCCCGTCAACGTGAGCACGCCCGCTGCCACGACACCCGCGTCCGACCCCTCGATGGCGCGACCCCAGAAATATACGACCAGTATTGTGAGCCACGCGGCCATTGCTGTGACGAAGCGCGCCGAACCACTCGATTCACCCAAGAGTTTTTCGCTGACGATCACTAACCAGTAGAGCAGCGGCGGCTTGTCCAGGTACGGCTGCCCTTCAAGCACTGGAACCAACCAACGGCCCGCCGATGCCATTTCGCGAGCGACACTCGCGTTGCGATCCTCCTCCGGCATGAGAAGCGGCAGATGAACTCGACCGAAAATCAGTACGGCGGCCGTCACAAGCACGAGGAGCAATCCTCGACCGCTGCCGACATATTCGGTCATTGGTTGCGATCCAATGGCGCATCGGCTTGCAGGGTTCCAAACATGTAACCGCGGTTGCGCAACGTATGAATCAGCCGGCCACCGTGCGCTTCGAGCTTGCGACGCAGTTCCATCACATGAACTTCCAGTGTGTTCGAAATGCCGTCGTAACGTTCATCCCAAACGCCTTCGTAGATTCGCGTTCGAGATAATACTTCGGCCGGGTGGCGCAGAAAGAAAACAAGCAAGGATTGTTCCTTCGCGGTCAGGTCCAGACGCTTGCCGGCTCGCTCCGCCCGCTGAGTCGCCAGGTCCACGGTCACGTCGTCGAGACTCACGACCGTTCCGACCATGTGATGTGGCCGACGCGTCAGCGCTCGAATGCGGGCCAACAGCTCCTCGAACGCAAACGGCTTACATAGATAATCGTTGGCCCCGCTATCGAGACCCATGACCCGATCGGATACGGCATCGCGGGCGGTGAGGAATACTACTGGTGTTATTGAGTCCTTTTGCCGAAATCGCATCAATAACGTCCGGCCGTCGAAGCCAGGCAACCACCAATCAAGGAGTATGACGTCCCAAGACTCGGTCGAGAGGCGATGCCAGCCATCAATTCCGTCCGCTGCGTGCTCCACAGTAAACCCCTCCTCCCGCAGCCCGCGAACCAAGTAGTCGGCGATCTCGGTCTCGTCCTCTATTACAATTACGCGAACACTCATGAGTGTCTTTCAGGAGTCAATATCACGGAGCGACCTCCACCAAGATCAGCTTATTCGCTATGCGTTCTGCGTTTTCCCACGGCCATGCTGACTCCTTGGCGATCACAATACCGGGGACCTCCACAGACGTCCAATGTCGTTGCGATGATACGATCCAATTGACTCGTTTGTCACGGATCGCTTCGACGAGTTCGGTCTTCCCGAAATAAGCCGGTACGATTCGACCGAGTTCGAAAACAACGTCACTAGCATTATAAACAGCGACAGGGTGAAGAGAATCGGCAGTCGTCGCTCGCACCATTTGAATGAAGTCTCTCCGGGTCCTGAGTTCGTCGGCAGCCGGATATGCGATTGCAAAAAAGTAGCAATGCCACAATGACACCGCCACGACGACCAGCCCAAGCCCAATGGGCACCAATCGGAGTCGTCGGGTTGCGAGGCCGGTGAATACGATCAGCCCAAATAGCCAGCCGAGTGCGATCAGCCACCGTAGCGGTAACGGGGGGAGAGCATCATGGGGTGCCGGAAGAACCCACGACGGCGGTAGAAGGGCGAGTCCGATTGCAACGAACGCCAGTCCGAGGACGAGCCAACCGGCGCACCGCAGCCAACCAACGGCGCTGGAAACGTCGTTACGATCCGCGAGAAGCAGTCGCGAGATAAGGAGTGCCACGGCCGGAAGCACTGGTAAGAGGTAGTAACTGCGGCGGGACGCGGCGAACGTAAAGAACAGGAAGATGGCCCAGAAGTATGCTGCGGCTAGCCGATCGCCACGTGTTGTTGAATTCGCGTTCAATAAGGACGCTGGCAGAAACACGGACCAGGGGGCGGCCAATACGAACGCTACGCCGACGTATAAATAAGGCGTTCCCGCATGATTGTGCGGAGCAAAAAATCGCCGAATGTTCTCTCGCCAGACCATTCTCAGGCCTTCTTCCGCGTCGGAGGCTGAGATCACGAACGGCATAAGGTAAAGAAATGCCGCCAACGGGATCGCCAACAAAGTCCAGCAGTTAAAGAGCCATTTGAATTCCGTATTCAGCGCTTGGCGCAAACCCGAATGGTCGCGTCTCGACAATGCCGAGCGCGCGGAGAACGCAAAAAACACGGTCAATGGCAACACAAAGCCAAGGAGTCCTTTCGTGAGTGAGACGCACGCCATCCAAGACCATAGGGTGGCGACCCATCCCTTGCGCTCACGCCGATGGAATCGCTCGAAGAGACAAACTGCCCCCAAGACGCCCGTTACCGTTTCCATGTCGGCGGTGGCCCGGCGGGCAAAAAACGCGAAGCCGAAACTGGTCCCAAGAATGGCGCCCGCCAGCAGCCCTTCACGCTCGCCGTAAAGCCTTCGGCCAAGACTGATGACGAGTCCAACACCCAAAAGCGCCGACAGCGCGGCCGGTAATCGGGCAGCAGTTTCGTTCACTTCGCCAGTGAGCCACGATGCCGCAACGATGAGCCAATATGATCCAAGTGGCTTGTCGTAATAGATTCGACCGTTGATCGTGGGGCGGAAGTAGTTGTGCGAATCGCGCATCTCACGTGCTACTTCCGCCCACCGCACTTCTTCGGAAATGACGGAACGGTCGCCAAGGCGGACGAGGAATATCGCCGCGCCGGCGGCCAGTACGGCGATAACGCCACCGAACCACCAGCGATCTTTCCAAAAACATAATCCATCGACCATTGCTACGTCCTTGGTTGCAACATGGCAGATGGAGATTGGGATCCTCCAAAACCCCGTCGCCTTAGCCGACAGATATGACCTTATGGCTTGACTTCCTTGCTCTTGTCTTCGACATGGATAATCTTGCCATCCGAGTTCACCAGCACTTCGATTGCTTTCTTTTCCGCCGTAGTCAGGAGCACCTCGTAATACGCAAAGCGCTCGTCTTTCTTCTCGACCTTGATGATCTCTTCGATGATCTTGTAAGTCGCGTTGGGATACTTCTCCTCCAGGGTTTTGGCGACGACTTTGGGAAGGTCTTTCGCTTGAATCATCTTTTCGATCGAGACGATCTCTTCGCCTTCCAGAGTCACGTCGATTTGCTGGCCCTTGTCCTTGATTGTGACCTCGTAGAAGGTTTTGACTTCTTTCACGGCTTCGACCACCTCGGCCCCTGCGAAGCGGTTCTTGACGACATCCAAGACGCCCTTCGGCAGCTTGTCGAGCGGCACTTTTTCCTCGGCCGGCGGTTGAAGAACTGCTGCCGTCAGTAATCCCGCCGTGGCCACTAGCATCAGCCAACTTATCATCGCACGCATCATTGCACTCCTTTTGACTCCACCATTTCGCGGTTGCCTCGACGTGAGGCACTCCCAGCCGCATAGACGTGAGCGGACTATACCCGAGAAAGCTAAAACAACCATGAACTGAAGATAAGGTCTACTTTATTCGTGTACCGGCTCGACCATTTAAATAGCGATCGATAGTTAGTGATCAGTCGTCGACAAAGTTACCCAAACTGCTCACTTCGCCAGTTGCCTTTCAGCTTGCTTGCAGAACCCAATTAACCGGCACAATTGGTTCATTCCTGCGCTAAACTTTGACGATGTTAAGGGACATAACGGGAAACCGTGGCGGCGGCCGGGGGGGTCGGCGGTTCATGGTTCACCAAGCTTTATGGGGGCAGATAACCATGCGCCGACGATTTGCTATGGCCGTGGGTAGTTGTTTGGCCGTCGCTGCGGCCGGCACGGCGCAACAGGTCATCATGAACCAGCAGCCTGTACAGGCTCAGCCAGTACAAGCTCAGCTTGTGCAGGCTCAGCCGGTGCAGCAATACCGTTCGCCATTTGTAGTGGGCAATCAGCCGGCACCCGCGATGGCGATGCCGGCCGTGGCTCAACCAATGATGATGAATGCGAACGGCAATATGCAGGCCGTGCAATACATCCCGGTGCAGCCAATTCAGACATACACATTGCCGGCACCGCAAGCGGTAAACTCTTCCGCCAATGCACCGGTTGTTGAAGTACAGATGAATACGGCAACGACGTCGCAGATGCCGGTGACCATGGCCCAGGGCAACCCCTCGGTGCAGTATATATCGATGCAACCGGTAGCCACGCCATCGGCCAGCGGACCGACCATGCACGTGCGACCATCGTCAACGCAGCCTCCGGTGGCGACCTCGCAGATCATTGCAGCGCCGTCGAACATGGCGACGTCGGCACCG
>JANLTA010000979.1:0-4316 GCA_031362705.1 Gemmataceae bacterium
CGGCCTGGCAGCTCACGGATCCCGTCGTAACCAGATCGTTCCCACCATTCGGCCGCTGGCCAGGGAATTTGCATCCATGCCAGGTTCTTACCGTCGTCCGAAAGTTTGACCGTTATTGCCGCGTTTGAACGGTCATCAAAATCCACGTGCCTGAAGTGTGCGACGAATTCTCCGGTTCGTCGATCCACCGACCACGTACCCTCGGACTCACCCGGTTTCCGCACCAGCCAATAGTCGCCACGAACCATTCGAACCACTAACGGTGTGAACGGCAACTGATCGGTGATCTCGCCATTGGTTGAGTTGATAATCAACCAGTTGTTGTTGTCGAGAAACCGGCAGAAGATAGAGCCGCGAAAAACGCCATACGCGTCTAGGATGCCTCCTTGCCAAATGCTGCGAACGTCCCAAGTTCGGTAGTCAACATCGTAGAGGTTCACGGAGTACATCTTGTCGCGACTATCCACCTGGAGCCTGACGTAGCGTGGGAACATTCCCAGTCTGTTGTCGTCATGCAAGTAGTCCCACAATATGGTCGGGTTCCATCCGGAATAGCAAAACGCAACTCGCTTGGTAATTGCGGTATCCGGTCGCGATGGAATGCACTCCCACGCCTGCGCCATCGAGGGTAAGTCCTTTCCAACACGTTGACGAGTGAAGATGACAAACTTTCCAGTTCCCGGGGCGCATTGTTCGGACTCCGACGGAGGAAACACATTGAGAAGGGGCTTCTTTGGCTCGTTCGGAAACTCGAGGTCTCTGCAGATACTTACGGCTTCAACAGCCGGTTGTGGCAATTCTCCGTGTGTGGAAGAATCAATAGTGCAGAAAAACCAATACCATATGGCAAAGAAAATTACCGCTGGTCCCGCCAATAGAGTCCAACGACCGCGATTCATGGCCGACGCCTAATGAGTGAGTTGCCCAGTGTTGAGCATATCATAATGCGATGACCCTTTCGTTGTGCGAGTCGTGTGAGGCGATGCGGGCGGTTGTGACGCCGAAGGGGTCGCGCTTTCTACTTTGCCAGCTCGCTAATGATGACCCGGCGTTTCCGAAGTATCCGCGGCAACCGGTTGTTCAATGCGATGGCTATAGCGTGCGAATTGAAAGCAAAGAACCGGTGAAGCCATGAGCAAAATATCGAGCGTGGAAAGTCGCACATTCGCCAGGCCGAACTTGGAACGCGTTGCTGCGGATGCACTGCCGGAAAAGCCAATCACGTTGAAGGTTGGGCGAGAAACGGCTGGGCGTCGCGGCAAAGGCGTGACGACGATTTTTGATATGCCCCTCAGCGAAGCAAGCGTGCTGAAACTGGCCGCTCAACTCAAACAACGCTGCGGCACCGGCGGCACGGTGAAGGATGGCCGCATCGAGATTCAGGGCGATCAACGCGAACGAATCGTCGCGGAGTTGGAGAAACTTGGCTACAAGGTGAAGCGAGTCGGGGGTTGAACGTCGATGCTGCGGCTCTACGAAGATCCTGGTTTCACCTTTCGCTTTGCCGACGACCGGATCATTCCACGTTTCCACCTGGAAGATGCTGAGCCTGGACGGCGAGTGTCAATTCATATGATCGAGCGCATCACAGGTGAGCGTCTGAACCTGCTGGCTACTGTCCTCGTCGGCCCCAGAGGCTGGGTGGAACTATCGGAGCCGATCATGGTAAAGGCCGGTGATGTTTGGAGCGTGGCGGAATTGATCGACAATGCGGCCAAGAATTGCGAGACGTGATACCAACTTGCATTGATGGCTTTCAGTTTCAACGGGTGCTCTACAAAAGTTTCCCCTCCCTTCGACTGACCATTACCCACATTTGTGTGATCCACGGAATACCGTTTTTTTGACCCCGGCAGGGGTCATAGCCATTAGCCGGTGGTTGAGCGAAGCGATACCACCGGAAGACTTACCCCACCCCATGATTTCGACCCCGAAGGGGGTCGCAGAACTTTGGCGTGAGGTGGATTCTGCGACCCCTTCGGGGTCGAAGACTAAAGAAACCGTCGGGTCCGGTGGTATCGCTGCGCTCAACCCCCGGCTAATAGCTGCAATCCCTCCAGGATTGAAAAGTTGTGGGTAATGGTCGCTCCCTTCGAGGGAGGGGAATAAACCCAAACCCAAGTGCACCAAGGCAATCCGGTATGATTCGAGTTTTCGCGGTAGATGGGCCGAGTTGGCCGGTAGAATGAACCGATGTGCAAACCGAACTTAAGAGAACTGTGATGACAAACACAGATGCATATCGCGTCGGCCTAAGACTTCTCGGAATATACTTACTGATCGACTCTGTCGCGTTTTCTGCGAGTGTGCTGTGCCCGTTTTGGGATATGACACCAAGCACGCCGACCACACCGACTCCGTGGCTCAATTTCACATATGGTTCAGTGTCGGTCCTGCGACTCGTGTTCGGGATAGTTTTGACGGTTTTTGCTTCAGGGCTTGCACAATTGTCAACGATTCCACGAGCGAAAAACGGGGAGCGCATCCGGGTTATCGACTGATGATTGTCGACCAAGCAACATTTGGACATTACCGGACGCCATCAATGTCAGCGCAAAAAAGCACCCGGCCGATGAACGGTCGGGTGCATTGTCGGTGAACCGCTTTTGGCGGGAAGTCTTGAGATGAACGCGAATGATTCGAGTACGTCCAAATCTATATGGACGCTTGGTTATGTGAGCTCGACTTCAGGTTCGTTCAAGCCTCCTTGACACTGACGAAAGATAGTATTGCAACTGGCGTGCCAGTTATGCCTGACGCGAGGGATGATGTGAAATAGTGTTGTTTTTTAGGGCGATTCGCAACATTCGCGTCAGCAGTAGCAGGCATTGGGAACTTTTCTGCGCGGGTTTCTTCCTAAACTTCAGATGGCGGGCTAACAAGGTCTGGGAGACAGCTTTTGCCAATTGTTCGAGCAGTCGCGCTATTCATTGTTCTGATCGCTTGTATGGTTGGCGGCATATTCGCGGCGGCGGGTTTTTGCGCGATTGTTTATGGGCCGGAAATCTTGGAGACAGCTTTGGGAAAGCCACCAAATCGCGAGCATCCGGCGTTTTGGGTCTTCATGCTCGTCATGGTGCCGGGGATGGTCATCGGTGCGGTGGGCGCACTATTCGGAGTTATGCTGCCGGTTGCTTCCCGCTGGAAAGTCGCCGGCATTCCCGGCAATTGGTACCAAAAGAAGCTGCTGAGTTCCTATTTGGCATTTATTGGCAAGTCCGTGTGCCCGGAGACTGTCATGTCGCAAACGATCATCGTGGTCGATGCCTTTACCGACAAGCCGTTTGCGGGAAACCCGGCGGCGGTTTGCGTGCTGGAGGGGCCGGCGGACGAGACGTGGATGAAACAGGTTGCCGCGGAGATGAATCTGTCGGAAACGGCGTTTTTGCATCCGGAGGCTGATGGCTGGCGATTGCGATGGCTCACTCCGACGGTGGAGGTTGATCTTTGCGGACATGCCACACTGGCCAGTGCCCATGTATTGTGGGAGTCGGGGCGATTGAAGACCGAACAGGCGGCTGTCTTTCATACACGCAGCGGCCGACTTTCGGCGATGCGCCGGGGCAATGCCATCGCCTTGGACTTTCCTGCGAAACCGCCCAAAGAGTGTGCGCCTCCGGATGGATTGTTGAGCGCGCTGGGCGTAACGGCGCAATATATCGGGTCGAACGGCATGGATTATTTTGTCGAGGTTACCGACGAAGACGCCGTGTGCGCGACGCGGCCGGACTGCGGACAGATCGCCAAGTTGCCTGTGCGGGGTGTCATCGTCACGGGTCGGCCAACCAAGACGCCCGATGTCGATTTCGTATCACGCTTTTTCGCGCCGGCGGCCGGTGTTGCCGAAGACCCAGTTACCGGATCAGCGCATTGTGCGCTGGCACCGTATTGGGCGGCAAAACTCGGCAAGAAGGAAATGCGCGGCTATCAGGCATCGGCACGTGGCGGCTATGTTGGTGTCGTCATCGATGGCGACCGGGTGCAACTTGTTGGCAATGCCGTCACGGTGCTGCGTGCTGAGTTGTTGTTCCAATAAGCAGGCCTTGCAATCACATGGTGTTTATTCATCCCGGAGGGATGGCAGCTATTAGCCGGTGGTTAAGCGCAGCGACACCACCGGAACGCGGATTCTCTCATTCATTTCGACCCCGGCAGGGGTCGAAGCGATAGGGCTTGGCGAGCCGCTGCGACCCCTGCCGGGGTCGAAGAATCTCCGCTCCGGTTCGAGGCGTCTATGCTCGTTCCTCGCACCGACGCCTCGCTAATAGCTGCGACCCGCAAGGGGTCGCCGGACGACGCAGCCATAAGGATCAGAA
>JANLTA010001004.1:0-2637 GCA_031362705.1 Gemmataceae bacterium
TTCGTGTAGCTTGGATCCGGCGGACCCAGGATGTGACAAATGCGATCCAACAAGTCATGCAGCGCTTCCAAGTCCACACTGGCTGCCCCGCTCTGCAACAGAGGCGTGACAAGGCGCTCTACTTGTTCGGTGGCAGCGCGGCCCAGGCCCTCGGTGACGCGCTGGTGCAGCTTGTCGGCGAGTTTTTCGGGTTCCAAACCGAGTTCTACCCATTTCTCCTCGACCCATGCACTAACAATGGGCCGGCAATGATGTGCGTCTTTAACCGTCCAGCGCGTGAGCAATTCGCGGCCGAGTTGCCGGGCCGCCAACCGCGCGGCTTGCTCGCGTGGCCAGGCGAAATGGAAGGTGGCCGCGGTTTTCACGGATAGCACATCCGAACCGGCGGACGGGTAGGCCGCGCGATGATGTTCCGCCACGCGGCCTATTGGCGATAACGTTTCGCGCATCAGCCAGCCGCTGGCCTGCCCGAGCGCTGCTTGAGCAGCGGTCTCGTTCCTGGCATCGCCCAACGGTAGCAGCATCACGGAATGGAAAGGCGGATTCGGATCGCTTTCCGCCGGCTGTTTCGGATTGAACTTCGCCGTGTACATCGTGCTGGTGGAACTGAAATGCTGAAGTTCTTTCAATGCGGCATGGGTATTTGCGAGAGAGGTAGTGCCGACGAAGCGGTCGCACGGCGGCAACATCAACAAGCCCGTGACCTGCGGAGCCGACTCGCCAAGGTTCTTTAGTATCGACCGGACAAGATAAGCGGCGTCTAAGAACATACCGCTGCCGGTGCCTCCGGCCAGTCCCGCAACGATATACACATGCGGCATCGGGCCGCGAATGCCAAGCTGGGTAATCCGGTCGGCTTCCGCCAACGATTCCAACGAACGACACGCTTCCAACTCCGCGCGAAGTCGCCGCGTCAGCGATGCTGCGTGGTCGAGCAATGCCAACCGGCCAAACGCCCGGAGTTCGGCTGCGCACGGCTTCTTAGGTAAGCGATACAGCGTCTTGTTGCCAAGCCATGTATCAATCCCAGCGACTTGATCGCCGCGCAGATAGCGACTGGGCCGACCTAGGCTAGCGAGGAACAGTTCGTCGGACGCTAACGTGATTTCAGAATCCTGCGCCAACATCCGTAAGGCATTCGGATCCGTATCTGTCGCCAGCAGTCGCACGTTCGGCAGCGATGGGCAACCAAACTTCTCCACCATTGCTCGCCGAAACAATTGCAAAACGGCATTACCGACGCCACCCAAACCGAGAATCAACGTGGGAGCGAGGACACCGGATTCATTGGTTTCGTGAGTAGCCGCGGGTTGTTGATCGTAGATCGGCTTCTGGTCGGTGCGCGGACGCATCTGCGTTGCGGCAGCGCGGACTTTGATGACGCCGTTGGGGCTGCCATTCGTGGCCAACGGCCCGTTGAGAATCGATGTATCTTCGTTGACAGAGGTCGCGGGTGCAGCAATTGACGCCGACGGAGGGGGAGCAATGGTCTTGTACAACGCTTCGACAAATGCGGCACATGTTGGGAAGCGATCATCCGGTTTTTTGGCGAGGGCACGTTGAACCGGCGGGCGATCGCTCACCGGCAGTGGCGCGACATCCGGTGCCGCCTGCAAATGTTGCAGGACCAGTTGCCGAGCCAGCGTGCCATTGAAAGGCCGCTGCCCCGTTAGCAACTCTTGGTAAACAATTGCCAAACTGTACTGATCACTGTTTCGACTGGCCCAGCCGTCAAACGTTTCAGGTGCAGCATATACCGGCGTAACGCCACCGGTGATAGTGCCGCGCTTGCCCTCGAAGTCTTTGACAAGGCCGAAGTCGGCGACTTTGACGTGATTGTAAACAAGAAAGAGATTTTGCGGCTTGATATCCAGGTGCTGCAAGTTGTACTGGCCGTTCATCAGGTCCAGCGCTTCGGCCGCTTCCCTCATGTAGCCGAGAAGCTCTTCCTTGGGAATCCCCGTTAACCCTTGCGTACGACACTCGCGGAAGCGATCCCACAGATTGCGGTCGGCCAACTCCATCACAATGAGCAGCTGGCCTTCGATAACATCAAAGCGTTCCAAAGACAAAATGAATGGATGACGGATTGTCTTAACGCGGGCTAACGACTTCAACTCTTGCTCGGCCAGCCCGGCGTCATCAGTTGAATCGAGATCGCCGGTGACAAATTTGATCGCTTTGAGAAGGCCGCCCGGCGCTTCCGCTTTCCAGACTTCGCCGAACCCGCCCCGACCGAGGCGCTCAATAAGCCTGTACCCCGGAATGGGTTCCAGATTCGCACCAAGAGTCAGTGACATTGCCGAGATAGTCGAGTCCTCGCTGCGCAACATTGTCAGCGCGCGCCGGGTCAAGGCGTGTACAACCGTAGCTCGTGACCGGCAAATTGCAATTGCCCTGCATCGAAATCCTTAGACCAACGGTAGTTATGAAGCCGCCGCGCGTTGCATTGTCCCTGAAACAGCCGTGGGCGACTTTGGTCGTCCACGGGCTGAAAACCATCGAAATTCGCCGCTGGGCCACCGAACGGCATGGCCGTATTTACATCCATGCCTCAAAAGTCCCCGATTCACGTCTGGAGGCCTGGAAATGGCTGCCGGATGAGCTTCAACCTGCCGCGGCTACCCTGGGCGGGCT
>JANLTA010001040.1:0-1836 GCA_031362705.1 Gemmataceae bacterium
GCTGTGTTTAAGTTGCTTACGCCGCCGAAACCGAAAGTCAGCAAAGAGCCGAAGGTCGCCGTGATCTACGCCGTCGGCGCGATTGAGACCGGCAAGGGCGGCGGCAACCCGCTCATGGGCGGCGACGCCGTCGGTTCCACCACGATGGTCGAAGCGATCCACGAAGCCGAAAAAGATGACACGGTGAAAGCCATCGTGCTGCGTGTCGATAGCCCCGGCGGATCGGCACTGGCCAGCGATTTGATTTGGAAAGCCCTGGTTTCGTGCAAGAAGCCGGTCATCGCCAGCATGGGCGATGTGGCCGCCAGCGGTGGTTACTACATCAGCATGGGTTGCCAGAAGATCTATGCCGAGCCGGGCACACTTACCGGTTCAATCGGCGTAGTCGGTGGCAAGATCGTGACCGGTGGCTTGATGAACTGGGCCGGCCTGAAGACTGATGTCATCGCCCGCGGAGCCAACTCTGGCATCGCATCGACCAATGAAGCATGGAGCGAAAGCGAACGCAAGGTGGTCCGCGAATCGATGCAGGAGATCTACGACATGTTCCTCGACAAATCGCTCGCAGGCCGCAAGCGTGCCGGTGTGACCATGTCGCGCGAACAACTCCTGACGCTTGCCGGTGGCCGGGTCCACACGGGTCGCCAGGCGAAAGCCAATGGCCTCATCGATGAGTTGGGCACACTTGATGATGCCATTGAAGCCGCCAAGAAGATGGCCGGCGTCGAAGGCAAAGACATGGAAATCCTGACGTTGCCTCGACATCGCAACTTCTTCGAGAAGCTCGCTGATGGCGGTGCCGATGCCCGACTACCCGGCGTCGCTGCCGAGTTGCTCAAGAACTTCGGCACGGTGCCGACGCACCTGCGTCACGCCGAAACCATCCTCCGCCTGCAAAAAGACCGCGTATGGTTGATGCAGCCCGTGGCGGTGGAGATCAAGTAACCACAGATTGGTCGAACAACACGAAGAACGCGATGACGACCGGATAGTGGTCGCTTGCCGCGTTCTTCGTGTGTTTCGTACCATCAATCGTGGAGGGACGTTCCACCATGCCACGACGCCAACTTGAATTGTCGACTATCGACGACGCGATTGCCGAACTGGATCGGCTGGAAAAATCCGGTTGCGAGCCACAAGGCAATTGGGACTTCGCCCAAGTCTGCAACCACCTGGCGTTTTTCACGGAAGGTGCGCTCGACGGCCACAAGTTCAAGGTGCCGTGGGTGTTCAAAGCACTGTTCGGAAGAATGGTGTTGAAGCGCATCCTGTCGAAGCGTCAAATGAAGGCCGGCGTTTTCACGCCGCAAAAGCAATTGCCCACGCCCGGCGGCGATGCGAAAGCTGCCGCCGCTCGACTGCGCCGTGCCCTCATACGCACTCGTGATCACCCGAGCGAGTTCGTCGCGTCACCATTTTTCGGCTACCTGACGCCGGACCAATGGCGCGAGTTGCAGACAATTCACTGCGCACACCATTTCAGTTTTTTGCAGCCGAAGACGTGAATCGCGGTCTGTGATTGGCTCGTCAATTCTCCGCTCACTTCGGATCGTAACGGTCGTAACGATCTATCGGCCCGCATCGAATCTGATAGGACTGCCTCAGGCTGTCGATGTCTCGATGGCGTCCACAGAATAGGCACAGCCAGCCCAAACCCACAATTGCGACCGTCGTCATGCTCCAGACCCTCGCATTCATCGGCGGTGTGCTTTATTCGAGCCAGATGCTGATTTGGCGCGGCAAACACTTTCATAAGATCCAAAAGCGCCGCATTCGCAAACTGCTGCAACATGCGCAACAGCATTCGCCATATCTCGCGGACAAGTATCGCGGCAT
>JANLTA010001056.1:0-5010 GCA_031362705.1 Gemmataceae bacterium
GCTGTGTGTCCGTGACGAGCGTGTTGCCGCGTGAAAAAGTCTACTCCGGCCCATGTGTGACCGAAGCCCCGGATCTCATCGTGAACTGCGCCAGCGGCTATCGCGTTTCGTGGGGCACGGCTCTCGGCGGGGCACCGCAGGGTCAATTTGAAGACAACGTCAAGAAATGGAGCGGCGATCATATCGTCGATCCCGCTCTTGTGCCCGGCGTATTATTCATGAATCGCGCATTCACAGCAGAGCGGCCGCGACTGACGGATTTGGCTCCGACCATTCTGTCGGCGCTGGGCGTGCCCAAAGGCTCGGCGATGGAAGGGCAGTCACTCCTGTCATGAAAACACTCGTCGTCGGCCTTGATTGCGCCGCGCCCGAACTGCTGTTCGGCGACGAGCGGCTTTCCAACTTCCGTCGGCTCATGGAGATGGGCTGCTACGGTCGCCTGGAGAGCATCATTCCACCGATCACCGTACCAGCGTGGATGTGCATGGCTACCAGCCAGGATCCCGGCTCGCTCGGCGTGTATGGCTTTCGCAACCGCACTGACCACACTTATAAAGGCCTCGGAATTGTCAATTCGCGGTCGATTACTGAACTCGCCATTTGGGACCAGGTCTCCCGTGAAGGCAAGCGAGCGAATATCGTTGGCGTGCCGCCGTGTTTTCCACCGCGCAAAGTCAACGGTGCTTCGGTCGGCTGTTTTCTGACGCCGGATCCTGCCAAGGATGTATTCACGCGCCCCGCCAGCCTCAAGGATGACATCATTAAGCTGGTCGGCGACTACCCGGTGGACGTCAAAGGCTTTCGCACCAATCGCAAGGATTGGCTGCGTGACGAAATCTACACCATGAGCCGTAAGCACTTTCAAGTCGTGCGGCACCTGATGAAGAACACAGAGTGGGATTATTTTCAATGCGTCGAAATTGGCCTGGATCGATTGCATCATGGTTTCTGGAAATTCCACGACCCCGAACATGTGCTGCATGAGCCGGGTAACCCGTATCAGGAAGTGATCCGCGATTATTATCGCTACCTCGACGATGAACTTGGTCAGTTGCTTGAATTGCTTGACGAAGAAACAACTGTACTGGTAGTTTCCGATCACGGTGCCCAACGGCTCGATGGCGGCTTCTGCGTCAACGAATGGCTGGTGCGCGAAGGTCTGCTGGTTTTGAACGAGTATCCCAAAACTGTGACACCCTTTGCCGAACTCAGCGTGGATTGGACAAAGACGAAAGTCTGGAGCGAGGGCGGCTACTATGCCCGCGTCTTCTTCAATGTGAAGGGACGCGAGCCGAATGGCACCATCCAACCCGACGACTACGAAAAGTTCCGCGACGAGATCAAGACGCGGCTTGAAGCGACGACCGATGAAAATGGCAAGCCATTGGGCACGCTGGTCTTCAAGCCCCAGGAAGTGTACCGGACCGTGCGCAATGTCGCGCCTGATCTGATCGTGCACTTCGGTGGCCTGTATTGGCGCTCCATCGGCGGTGTAGGCTACCCCGCGCTGCACATCCAGGAAAACGACACCGGCCCCGACGACTGCAACCACGCGCAGTTCGGCAGTTTCATCCTCGCTGGCAGTGGTTGCCCCACTGGCGAAATCGAAGGTGCGAATCTGCTCGACATTGCACCGACATTGTTGGAACTAGGCGGTTACGACGTGCCCGCATCGATGCAGGGCCGCTCGCTGTGCGGTCAAACCGCATCAGTAGTGCCCGCCGTTTCCGCGGCTGGCGAAGCCTTGGTCCGCGAACGATTGAGCGGGCTGGGGTATATTTGAGCCGCAATGAACATCGTCCAAGTACCGCAGAGTCGTGTCAAACAGTCATCGCCGCTCACGACCGTTGTGGCAATGGCTGCTTCGTTCGGCGTCATTGCCGGTTTGATCGAGGGCGCGATCTTCCTGATATTGCCGTCGTTCAACCGCATGATGGGTGTGAATTGGAGCATTTTGTGGATTTCGCCGCTGGTCGATGCAACGATCTTTGTAGTGGTTGGCCTTGCTCTGTTCGCCATTAACACATTGCTTTCTTTCAACGGCATGATTCTCGTCGCGGCTTGGACTTTCATGGTGCTGACATTTGCGAATTGGCTGAGTCTCATTACCGGCGAATATGTTCACCCGGCTGCGACACTTGTGCTGTCCATCGGATTGGCCACAGTGGGCACGCGCTGGCTGTCGCACCGACCACATGTCATCAGGCCCCTGGTCCGGCTGACCTGTCCGGCTCTGATTGCATTCACATGCCTCGGCGGACTAACACTTGAGGTCATGGGTCGAGTTCGCGAGAATGCGGCCGTCGCCAATCTCCCTGCTGCCGCGATTGGTTCACCTAACGTCTTGGTGCTCGTGGTCGATGCCTTGCGTGCGGACCATCTCAAGTGCTACGGATATTCACGTTCCACGAGTCCCAATCTCGATCAACTGGCGGCACGGGGCGTTGTGTTCAAGAACGCTTTTGCTACGGCTTCGTACACGTTACCTTCCCATGCTTCCATGCTGACGGGACTTTACCCGCACGAACACGGCGTCGAATGGCTGACAGCGCGGGCGCTGGCTTCCAACGGCTGTCCCACGCTGGGCGAGGCGTTGCAAACGCATGGTTATCGCACGGCCGGATTTTCCGCCAACACTTTTTGGTTTACGCACGAGTTGGGATTTGATCGCGGCTTCAGTCGCTTCGAAGATGTTTTTCACTCGGTGCAAGACATGGTGCTGCGGACGTTTTTTGGCCGAGCCTTCGAAGTGTTCGTCATGCGTCGCCTGGGCTTGGTCGATGTTCCCGCTCGAAAACGCGCACCCGACATTAACAGCTCGATATTGAACTGGATCGACCGCGATCGAACCAAACCGTTCTTCGCTTTTGTCAATTACTTCGACGTTCACGATCCTTATTTTCCGCCCGAGCCGTTTCGCAATCAGTTTACCGGGAGCCACAGCAGCGGCGGATTACTTAATTGGCGTCTTGGAGTGGACGACCCGACGCTTTCGCAGGATCAGATTAATAGTGAGATCGACGCTTACGACGGCGCGATCGCCTACGCCGATGACCATATCGGCAAGCTGCTGACCGCGTTGGCCGAGCGTGGTCCCCACGACAATACGCTAGTCATCGTGACATCGGATCATGGCGAAGCGTTCGGCGAACATGGCATGTATCTGCACGGGCACTCGCTTCATATTGAAGAAATTCATGTTCCATTGATCGTATCGTTGCCGGGGCGCATTCCTGCTGGAGTTCAAATTGATGAACCCGTGACCAATGCCTCGATTCCTGCCGCGGTCATGGATTTCCTGCCAACACCAGACTCGACGACCTTTCCGGGACCGGCGTTGTCTCGACTTTGGCAAGCACCGAGCCGCGGATGGAGCCGGCCACCGCTTTCCGAACTGGCACAACGCTCCTGGGTGGGCGACAAGTATCCGGTACGCCACGGACGGGTCAACTCTCTGGTCAGTGGCGACTGGCATTACATCCACCATGAAAAGCAACCCGAGTTGTTGTTCGAACGAAAAACCGATCCGCTGGAGCGCCACAACGCGATCGATCAGCCAGATCACCATGATGTTGCGCAGCAATTCCGACGCCGACTGGAAGAGTTGCGCCCCTCAACGTCCGACTTCGCAAGGCCATTGACGCGAGAATGGCTATGCGGCGACCGGTTTTGTGGCTGTGGTGGAATACGGCGACCATGACGCAACGATCAAATAAACGGTTAAACGGGTCATGAGCGTAGGCACGCGGAATCCAACGGCGACTGATGCAACACTGCAAACAAGTGCTGCCAGTTCCGCGCGCGCTGAAGAAAACAAGAAACACTTAGCATCGGCGGTCTATCCCAAGCCGTTTGACATTATTGTGTTTGCAGTGTGGTTCGGTGTGCTGGTTGGCCTTCTCGAAGTCGCATGCCTGGCTGCACGAATCTTCATCCGGGGCCGGACGGTCGGCCAGCCAGTCGACGTAATATGGATGGCACCGGTGGCTGACGCGGGATTGTTTCTACAGATTGGTGCAGGCGGTGCTTTGCTGGCCTGGCGGTTTACTCGTCTGCTATCATTGCGTACCACCGTGATGGCCTTTGCGGCCGTGGGAGTATTTTGCGTGTTGTTGCACGCTCCCTCGCTGCATATCTATGCGGCCTTGCTCTTGGCCATCGGCATCGGTTGGCAGACGGGTCAACTGATTGCATCCGATCCGCGACGCTTAATAGCGATGGTTCATGGAAGCACTGCTTGGGCACGCTTAAGATGCAGTGGCAAAAAAGCCTGTATCGGCTCTGCAACCGATGAAGAATTGACTTGCCGTCTCAACCGTCGCCAAGTTCTAATTGGGTCCAGTGCTACCGTGGCCGGCCTGATGGCAGGGGTCGCTACGTGGCGCACCGTCACCACAAGGCGAGCTATTTCGGCCTTGCCAGCCGCAGTGACTGGTGCCCCGAATGTCCTGCTGATTGTACTCGACACGGTCCGTGCCGAAAGTCTGAGTCTTTACGGTTACGACCGCCCAACGTCGCGAGCTCTCGAACGACTGGCGCAAACCGGCGTCCGATTCCTGAGAGCCTTTTCATGTGCGCCGTGGACACTGCCATCCCACGCAAGCATGTTCACCGGACGTTTCCCACACGAGTTGAGCGCCGATTGGATCAAGCCGCTCGATTCTCGCTACCCCACGTTGGCGGAAGCACTCGGAGCTAGCGGTTATGAGACGGCCGGATTCGTGGCCAACACCAAATACTGCGGCCGACACACGGGACTCCACCGAGGCTTTGTTCACTACGAAGATTTCCCAGTTTCGCCGATCCAAGTTCTCCGCGCTTCGGCTTTCGGCGCCAAACTCGACGACAAGATTCGCTTGGCCACCGGCTATGAAGAACTTCCCGGTCGTAAGAGTGCCGGTGAATTGAACACCGACTTTCTCAATTGGTTACGGAACTGAACTGACGTACAACGGCCGTTTTTTGCGTTCTTGAACTTCTTCGACGCCCACGAGCCTTGCATTCCGACGG
>JANLTA010000002.1:0-3634 GCA_031362705.1 Gemmataceae bacterium
CTCCTCAACGAAGCGATGGAACCGCAAGTCCACGGGCTGAAACCCCGTGGTCAGCTCCCGCGTGACTACCGCTTCGAGAACTGGAAGCCGCGGCGAGCGCCCTTGCGGCCGTAATGTTTGCGTTCTTTCATACGGCTATCGCGGGTCAGGTATCCACTATCACGCAACCGCTTGGCCAAGCTGCCATCACCGCTGGCGGGTGCCTCACCTTCGGCCACCGGGGCCGCCGCTTCGACACCACTGCCCAAGCCGAATAGCTCTTTTAGTGCCCGAGCAACACCTTGCGAAATCGCGCCAGCCTGGCCGGTAATGCCGCCACCTTTGACGTCCACGGTTACATCAAGACGGGTCCGCATGTCGGCCAACATTAATGGGCCAACGATGGCTCCCCGGTCCTTCTCTTCGGAAAAGAACTGTTCCAACGACTTACCGTTGATGTTGATAATGCCGGAGCCTTCGCACAAGCGGACGCGAGCCACCGAAGTCTTGCGGCGTCCGGTGCCCCAGGTGTAGCTCTTCTTCTCTTTTTTCGCGGCTTGCGCCATGGGTCAAAATCCTCGGGCGGGATGTTCTTACTTGGCAGGAAACGGTTGCGGTTGCTGAGCCTGGTGCGGGTGGCTGTCGCCCTTGTACACCTTTAACTTGGAGTATTGAGCCTTCGCCAGCCGGTTCTTCGGCATCATCCGCTTCACGGCGGTTTCCAGAATAAACTCAGGCTTACGCGCGAGGTATTCCTTGGCGGTGGTGATCTTCAAGCCACCCGGATACCGTGAGTACGCCGAGTATGTCTGCTGATCCCACTTATTGCCGGTGAACACGACCTTCTCAGCGTTGATGACGACGACGAAGTCGCCGGTGTCTACGTGAGGGGTGTAATTAGGCCGGTGTTTGCCGCGGAGCAGGGTGGCGATCTTGACCGCCAGGCGGCCCACCACCATACCGGTGGCATCGATCAGCCACCACTTGTGCTCGGCCGCTTCCTTCTTGACCAGGGTCGTCGACACGGTTAACCTCGCGCCGCAATTCGGCGATGGATCGTTCTGTAAGACGAATATCCTAGTAAGAGAGGTAGCGGGCGTCCAGCACTGATGTGTGCCGCCCGCGCGCCCCAAGTGACGAACCCGCCTACGGTTCCGGAGAAACCATGGCCGAAACAGTAACCCGCCATCCGCTGAACATGCCGCCGGGGAGCATTCGGTCGATTCTGAGCCTGATGATTGCCGGGCTATTCGTCCTGCTCTTGGTGCTGCCCGCGTCGCAAAACGTGGCCGTGCCGGCATTTCTGTACTTGTTAATGACGCTGATCCTGGTTTTCGTCGTTGCCCACGGCAAGAGTATCGCTCCGCCCGGCGAGCGACCGCCCCTGCATCTCCCGCACGGCGTCGTGCCATTTCTGATTACCGTTGGCCTGATGGCCGCCGTCGCATGGAAGTTCGTTAACGATCACGACACGTTAGTTGCCCGCCTGCAACCTACAACGGAGCAACTGCAATCATGGCCCGTTCTGCTCGGTGCTCTCTTTGGCGGGTTCTTCGTCGGTCGCATGGTTCGGCGGGGCCCCTGGAACCAAACCGCCATGTACCAGGACCTGCTGGCCTGGCTTTCCCTCCTGTGCATGTTCGGCCTCGGCATTGAGACCCTGGCCATTGTCTTCGTGCACCCATCCGTTCCCGAAGGCATCAACATGCGCAACCTCGAAGCCTTCCTGACTGCGGCGGTAGCTTTGTATTTTGGAGCAAGATGTTGAAAGAACACGCTCGCCAAATGGTACTACGGCGTGGGCCGCGAGGAGGACAAATGGGTCGACAGGAATCAACACTTGTTTGCGCCATACCACTCGGAGCGTTGTTTGGTGTCGCGTTGTTTCTCGACTATTTCGGAGCCTTATCGAACAGCACGTTGTTCCTGGGCGTGGTATCAATGTTGGGCCTGATGGCTGCGGCCCTCGTCTGGGCTTCCAGCGGTCAAGCTGTTAGCTTGCTTCCGCTGGTACCATTTCTTGCGGCAATCATATTGCTTAGGTTGGTCGACACTACACCATTGAAACCGTTCGGTCGATTCTATGCTGCAATTGTTCCGGGTATGACAGAGACTGAAGTACTTAGCGAACTTGATGAGCAATTTCCGCCGAAGGGCCGATATGTGCGCCCGTTTGTCAATCGGCTCGTTGGACCTGACCATCTCGGGTTCATTTTGGATCGGTCTGATGGGCGCTACGACACAGAGATCGTCGCACTTGACTTTATAAAAGGTCGAGTACACTCGAAACGGTATATCCACGACTAATGGAGTCGCATGATCCTGAGCCTGACACGCTTGACTTGGCGAGGAAAACGGTCTGCGGACTTTCGATTTGAGACTGGAGTCCAAAAACCCTTATGCTCCGCCGCGAAGCTCCGACACCAATTCCAATTGACCGGCGCCGGCTTTCTTGAGTTTGCCTTGCTTGATAAGCTCGTCCCATATTGGCTTGGCAAATTGTTCCGGCGGCGAAATGGCAACGATGCCGGATGGCCGGCCACCGGTCGCGGGATTTCGACCAAGCCGCGATTCATCGTCGAGTTGCTTGAGTTTCAATCGCTTCTTGAACGCCTTCAACGCCTGCTTCAACTCTTCATGCGTCGGCGCAACCGGTGCGTTGTCTGCCATGTTCGATACTCCTTGAGCACGGCAGATAATGTACGTCCATCGGCCAACGCGGCACTACGAACTCGCCGCGGCGGCAGCGGCAGCCGTGGCGGCAGCGCCCGACATCTGCACCACTTGCTGCATGATCGGCTGGGAGCCATACCCACGTTGCGACAGTAACGCCGTCGGTGTGCCCGACCCAAAACCCTTCATCGGGTTGTGCCACAGGATGTCACCCGTTAACGGGTCAAGGCAGTAGATGTAGCCATTGGTCGAAACGATGAGCCGGTCGCCATCCAGCAGCAGCGTGACATAACCACTGTGCATGTCGGAGTTCTTCCACACAAGTTCGCCCGAGTCGCGATGCAACGCCACCGCATAGCCATTCAGCCCGACAAAGATCAGGTCATTGATGGTCATAGCGAAGTTTCTCCGTGAATTGTGTTTTCTCCCTCCAATAGCTTATTCGCCTGCAACAAAAGCCGCTTGCGGCTTAGCGCGTCGTCTTCCCAAAACCTACTCATGTGGACTTAAAACTCCCGAGAAACCCCCATCGGCCATCGCGGCTCATGGCATCGTGCATCATCGCCGGTGTTGCTCGGTTCGCGGTAACACCGATCGGAACGATTGCCGGGCTGAACGTGGCACCGGCTGCCGTGTACGCCTGAACCACAAATTGCGAGCAATACGACGACGAGACGCCCGCCTTGCCGTTGTCACCCCACAGTTGATTGCCCGCGCCGGGAGCGACGGCAGTCTTGCGATTGACGTGATTCTTGGCCGCTCCAACCAGTGCCGTTCCCAGAGCGTACTCGCCGAACTTTTTCCCGCCGGAGTAGCCCTTGACGCCATCAGCGCGATTCGGCCGCATCCGCACCCAGGTGGTAATGACCTGTGCCGCGATCAAGCCCAGCCCGGCATCGCGACAGCGAAATGTGAAGTAAGTGAAGTTCTTCCCTGTGCCCATCAACTTGGCCACACGGTATCCACCGCCACTCGACTCAGC
>JANLTA010000011.1:0-12824 GCA_031362705.1 Gemmataceae bacterium
TGGTGCCATCACCGACGACGACGCTGGCGACGTGCGCCGGGGCCAACTCCACCGCTCCGATATCCACAGTGCCGACCGTGCGCGGTTTGCCGCGTTGGTCATCCTGCAGGGCGAGCAGGTTCGAGCCATTGCTGATCGCCGGGCTGCCAGGCAACAGGTAGTGGGTCAAGGTGGGTCCGCCCAAGTCGGCGAGCGATCCAAGATTGGGGGCCTTGCCCAGAAGCGACGTGGACTTGGCGTCGCCGATAGGGAACCCGATCCCGGCAGCCGTGCCAAGAAGCGAGAAGCCGGCGTCAAGAACTCCCGTGGTATACGCATCCGGCCCGGTGGGTGCCGCGTTGCCACTGAGTATCGTACTGTCGACGAAGATGGTACTGGTGCCGCTCGCACGGCAGATGCCGCCACCAAAGCCACCCATGAGTGCGGCGTTGAGTGTCAGCGTGGAATTGTAACAGTTGATTTTTCCGGTGACGTTGACTAGGCCGATACCGCCGCCGCCGTTGGCCGCCGTATTGCCGGAAAACGTGCTGTTCAACACGAGTAAGTCATCCGCACCTTCATAGGCAAGGCCGGCACCGAGGTTTTTCGCGATGTTTCCGGAAAACGTATCGGCGCTGAGAGTGAGGTCGCCGGCCAATTGATAAATGCCACCGCCATCCATGGCTTCGTTGTTGGCGATGGACGTGCTGCTCACGAACACTTGGCCGTCGGCGACGAAGATCGCGCCGCCGCTGGCCGACGCCGTGTTGCCGGCGATGCGGCAATTGTCGATAAACACCTGCTCGTCGCCGATGTAAATCGCGCCGCCATTGCCAACGACAGCACCGTTGGTCAAAGTCATGCCGCTGATGACCACTTTGGCCCCGGCTGGCGCGCCGGCTGTGTTAAACACTCGGCCATTCTTCGCCGCGTTAATGGTGAGCAAGGTCGCCCCGGTGCCATTGATGATCACCGTATCGTCGATGGCGATGGCGCTGCCCAGCGCGATCGTGCTGGCCGACTTGAACACGGTGGGATCAAAGGTGATTTGATCGTAACCGGTGAACGCATCGGCATCAGTGACGGCTTGGCGCAACGAGCCGGGACCGGTGGACAGCGTGTTGGTCACGACAAAGTTGGAAGGATACTCGACAGCGCCGATATCGATGCCGGCACCGCGCTGCCGGCCAAAGCCCGCACCGCGCTGATCGTTGGTCAAGGCACCCGGGTTGGAACCGGCGTTGACCAACGGGCTGGAAATCACCGTCGGCAGGATCGTGTCAGTCGGCCCGCCGTTGTTGGCCAGCGTGCCGAGCTTGAAGTTTTGACCTTGCAACGCGGTGGTCTGCGCGTCGGGCACAAATGTGGCAATGCTGTTGTCGAAGCTTAGGGCGCAGAAATTCGCGGTGACAGTTGCAATGAAACTCGTGGCAATGTCAGCCGACGAAGGCGCGCTGTTGCCGGCAACGACGGCATTCTCCAACAACAGCGCCGAGGCGTTGTTGCTGTTGAAGAAGATGCCGCCGGCCGCTCCGGTGGCCGAATTGTTGGTGATGGTGCTGTTGCGGATGGCTACGCCGGTTCCGCTGCCGCCCAGGAAGTAAATGGCCCCGGCGCTGGTGGTCGCGGAGTTGCCGGCCAACGTGCAGTTGGTGATCGTGAGGCTGCCGCCCGTGTTGGAAAAATGGATGGCGCCACCAAACGCGGCCACGTTTCCGGCGAACGTGCAGTCGTTGATCGTGATTGCGCCAGCGTTGTTGACCGTGACGCCACCGCCGCCGCTATTGCTGGTCGCGGAGTTCCCGCTGATGGCGCAGCCGGTCAAGACCAGCGTCTCGTCGGCGACCAAAACCGCCCCGCCGCCGCCGGTGGTTTTTCCGCCAGTCATCGACAGGAACGAGACGGCGACGACCGAGCCGGCCGGCGCGCCGGTCAGGTTGAAGATTCGACTCAGGTCGTTGCCGCTGATAGCTGCCAGCCGGGCACCTGGTCCTTGGATGGTGACGCCTTCGGTGATGGCGATTTCGCCGCTCGTCAGCGTGATGACGTCGTCGGTGGTGGCGAAGGCGGCGGCGTCGAATGTGATCACGTCTTGGCCGACGAAGTCGTTGGCGTCGAGCACCTGTTGCCGCAAACAGTCGGGGCCGATGTTGTTGTCGTTACGCACGACGAAGATTGGGGCGAGTTCTACGGAGCCAATGTCGGCGATGGAGTTCCATTTGCGCGGGAAGCCGGGACCGCGCTGATCAACGGTGTCGCTTCCGATGCTGCCCTGGTCGCGCACCGGGCTGTCCGAAGCGGGCAAATGGGTCAACAGCGGGCCGCCGTTGTCGGCCAAGCCCCCGAGCTTGAAGTTCTGCCCCAACAGGGCCAGTGTCACACTGTCGGCGGTGAACACGCCGATGCCGCTCTTCGACCCGATCGCGCTGACCTCGGCGTTCAGTTTGTTGGCGAAGAAGTCGGGTGCCCCGAGGCCGCTGGTGTTTCCAGCGACGATGCAGCTCTCGACATCGATGGAGAGTGAATTGTCGGCGAAGACTCCGCCCGTAGTAGCAAAGGCCGCGTTGCCGGTGATCGTGCTGTTACGGATGCTGAGGGCCGATCCGGAGCTCTCGTCGGCGATGGCCCCGCCGTTGAACCCGGCGAAATTGCCCGACAGCGTGGATTGGTCGACCTGAAGAACACCGGCCGCGCCGCCAATGTAAATGCCGCCGCCATCGGTTGCCGTGTTGCCGCTAAGCGTGCAGTTGGACACGATAAGCCGGCCATCGCCGGCCATGTACACGCCGCCGCCATTGCCCGTGGCCGAGTTGCCGGTGATGGCGCAGTCGTTCAGCGTGAGTGTTTCGTCGCCAATCTGAATGGCACCGCCGTTGCCGCTTGTCTTACCGCCGGCGATCGTCAAGCCGATGATGGAATGCACCGAAGCGGAGGGGGCTGGCAGAAAGCTGAAAGCCCGGCCGACCCCGGCGCCGTTCACGGTGATCAACTTGGCACCAGGGCCGACAATGGCAACATCGTCGTTGATGGCGATGTCGCCGCCGGTCAGCATGATGGTGCCGACCAGACCGGGCGCGAAGTCGACGGTGTCAGCCCCCGCACTGGAGTTGGCCGACTGAATGCAAACTCGCAACGTCCCGGGTCCGGCATTGAGCAGACTGGTGACCGTGAATGTTGCCGGGGCCAGCCGAGTTTCCAGCGACCGCAGGAATGGCACGAAACGATGACGTTGCAACATGGGACTGGCCCTTTCTTAGTCGTTTTTCTCGGCACTGTGCCGTTCGACATACCGGCAGGTATCGCCGTGGGGTTGATTCCTTTCAAAGAATTTCCGTTTGGTGGTCCCGTGACGGAAATGTGCTGGCGGAAAGGGCTTGCGGCGGGTAAAAAACCAGTGACTTATCGCCAGTCGTTGTTGCCAAAGAGCCGATGCAAACCCGTGCGAGCCTGCTATTCCGAATCCGCGACCCGCAGGACCAACTGGCTTGGTCCGAGTTTGTGCGGTTGTACGCGCCGCTCCTCCACGCCTACGGCATGAAAAATAGACTCCAGGACGCGGATGCGGCCGACCTCGCGCAAGACACTTTGCGGAATGTGCTGCGGGCGGCACCCGAGTTTGTCTATGAACCGGCGAAGGGTTCCTTTCGCGGTTGGCTGTTCACCATCGCCCGCAACGAGATCCGCAAGATCGCCGGCCGCCGACATGCACGCGCGACTGGCGATTCCAATGTCCGCGCGATGCTCGAGGAACAACCGATCGTCGAACCGGACGAAAGTGAATGGGACCGCGAGTATCGCTGGAACCTCTTTCATTGGGCCGCCCTGCGGGTCCAACCCGAATTCCGCATCAACACCTGGCAAGCCTTCTGGCGTACCGTCGTGGAAAGCGAAGACATCCATGTGGTCGCCAGGGAACTCGCTATCAGCGTCGGTGCCATTTACATTGCCCGCAGTCGCGTGACCGCGCGAATTCGACACGAGGTTGCACTCGTATATGGGGATGACGCATGAGCGCCTGTCCCGACGACACGGCCCTGACGCAATTGATCGCCGATGCCCTGTTGGTCGACGAGCAGAACCGCATCGATGCGCATCTGTCGGAATGCGCCGCCTGTCGCCAGCGCATGGAGGCGATGACAGATGTGGCGGGCCTGAGCAAAGTTCTCAGTGCCGCCCACGCGCAGTCTATGACGGAGTCGGCCCATCTGCGCCTGGCAATCGATCGTTTGAACGATAGCGCCACGCAACGAAACGGCGACGCCGCCACGTTGGCCCTGCCCCGACCCATGCGCGGACCATTATCGCAGTTGCAACCGACGACGCGCAGCGGCTTCATTGGCCGGCTCGGCGACATCGACATTCGCCGCGTCATCGGCCGGGGCGGCATGGGCATCGTTTATGAAGGTTTGGATGCCGCGCTGGATCGCGTCGTTGCCGTGAAAGTGTTGTCGCCGCATTTGCTCGCCGACCCCGAGGCCAAGAGCCGCTTGCTGCGGGAAGCGCGGGCCGCCGCCACGCTCACCCACGAATCCGTAGTCGCCATCCACGCCATTACCGAAGCTGATGGCATGCCCGCGCTGGTTCTGCAATATGTCCCCGGTGAATCACTTGCCGAACGAATCGAGCGTGACAAGAAGCTGCCATTCGATGACGTGGTGCGCATCGGCATCCAGGTCGCCCGTGGCCTCGCCGCCGCCCACGACCGCGGCCTCGTCCATCGCGACATCAAGCCGGGCAACATCCTGATTGCGGATTGCGGATCGCAGATTGCAGATTGGAAAACCCAGCCCAGCGCCAATGACGACGCCATTTCGCCGTCTGGTGCCGTCCAGCAGTCAGCAATTCGAAATCCGCAATCTGCAATCTCCATCAAGATTGCTGACTTCGGCCTCGCCAAGCATGTCGGTACGGCATCAATCACGCAAGAAGGCGTACTCACTGGAACTCCCGCGTACATGTCGCCGGAGCAGGCGGCTGGCGCGGCCGTTGATGCACACTCCGATCTGTTTAGCCTCGGCGTTGTGTTGTATCACGCAAGTTCGGGAAAGTTGCCGTTCCCGGCCGAGTCGCCCTTCGTATTGTTGAATCAGATTCGCACAATGGAACCGCAACCATTGCGCGACCTGAATCCGGAGTTGCCCGAATGGTATTGCTTGATCGTACACCGCTTGCTGGCGAAGCAACCAGAACAACGTATTGGTTCAGCCGCCGAGTTGGCGGAACTCCTGGAACGGCAAACTACCGTTTCGAGACGAACGCGATCAGAGATACGCCTAGTAAATGTACTGTTCGCATTTACTATTCTTGCTCTGGTATGTGGATTGGCACTTCAATACTGGCCGAGTCGCTCGCAACCGGAATTGTCTCCGCCGCCACTGACCGGATTTGTCGTTGACGATGTCGCCAAATCGTATTCATCATTGACTGAAGCCGTGGACGCCGCACCAGACAACGGCACGATCACCATCTTTGGCGATGGTCCATATTCGTCACCGACAATTGGGATCGATAACAAACGGCTGACCATTCGCGCCGCACCCGGTCATGCACCTAAGTTCGTACCAGCGTTTAGAGGCAAAGGCGGCCCGACACGGTTCATTTACTCCAGCGCGGACCTCACCGTGGAGGGCTTGAGCGTGGACTGGCCGAATCCGGCACCGCCGCTGGGTCCGAAAGAGGACGCACCGGAACGTTGCGTCATTGGTGTGACACTGAATCGGTTGACGGTGAGTCGCTGCCACGTTACTTGCGGCGAGTTTGGCATATGCGTCGGCGCGAATAGCAGCAACCTTGTAGTCAGCCACTGTCACTTGTCCGCAACACACGTCGCCGCCTGTATCGGTTGGCGGCCGACATCGGCGCAGGCCGTGCGTATCGAGCACTGCATGCTCGAAGGGCACATCGGCTTCTTCATCGGCCAGGCCGAACTGCCCGAACCCGCCGCGCTGATCATTGAAAACAACACCATCGTCGCGGATCGGGCGATTCGCTTCGTCCTTGACGCCCAACCGAAACAGGTCGTGAATCTGGCGGTTCGCCGCAACGTGTTCGATTGCCCGGTCATCGTTTCGTTGATCGGCCTGCGCAATTACAACCAAAACGTGAACACGCACGCCGGCATGACCGAAGTGTTGAAGAAAACCGCAACCTGGTCCGAATCGGCCAACGTCTACCGCAAAGACACGGTCTACCTTTGCGGCAATCGCTCTGGCCAGCTTGCCCTGTACGTTCCCTCGCGGCTCAAAAAGCTCGACCAATGGCTGGAGTACTGGAACCAGTCCAAAACCCAATCCATCGAAGGCACGATCCGCCGCGACGACCGGGGCGTGATTGCCGTAGACGATGCGTCAGGACCAATTCCGCCAAAAGCCGGCGCAATGCGGTGACGCCATTCGCACGGGATTAGAGCATAAGATCACTATTAGTTTACCTTCCGCCAGGGTTGAGTTTAAGCGGCTAAAGTGCAGGGGAGGTAATGGATTAGGGGAATTGTGCGGCTGGGAAGTCCAACTCGATCGGTCAATCATTCTTGTGTCTTGCATTCAACGAGCGAAGATACGTCGTTAGAACTGGCCCGGCCGCTTGAAGCTCTTGGCGGAACCAATGATGAAAAGCACTTCATTGAAATCTGGAATACGGCTACCGGTGACAAAGTCAGACGCCTGGTTGAGTTCCAGGAAGTGGTCACCGCAATGGCGTTGAGACGCGATGGGACGTTACTGGCGACCAGCGACCCATTGGAGCAGTTCTTCAGCAGGGAGGACAAGGAAAAGCGCTACCCTGTCGTCATGCAGAGCCAATTACGCGTGTGGGACCTCGACAAAGGCGATTTGATCAGCTCGCGGAAATGCGCTCCCGTCCATACTCTCATCTTTTCCCACGACGGACGACGGCTTTTCGCCGGCCATGCTGACACGACGATCATGGCATGGGATGTCAAAGCAAACCCGCCAAAATAACGATCGCGTGCATCGGATTGTGGTTCGTCACATTCTCAGGACTCGCATCGCACCAATCGTGCCAAACCGGCCTTCATATTCGGTACCATGCGCCATCACGAGCGCCTTTGGCGAGATTAGCGAGCAATGCGTGTTTCCACTGAGTCAAAAGAGGTTTGAATTGAACATCCGACAATAGCTGTTTGGAGTTCCGGCCGTTGCATGAGTTGCGCGCTCCGGTCACATCGGCCGTGGAATGCTGGCAGACACAAACGGTCCTGCGATTGGGACTAGCTCGATTGCTTGCATTTCCGTGACTCATGCCGTACGCTCACCTCAACTTCAAAACAACGGGTGCGGTATGAAAAGGAGCCTTGTAGTCGTATTTGTGCTCAGCATCCTGCCGGCTCGGAGTCCAGGGGATGACCCAAAGCAACCGCCGGTGGCTCCCGACGGTTGGGAGTTCGTGCTTCCCAAAGACCGCACGTATCAATTTCTATTTCCCAAAGATTGGAAAAGCGTCGGTAACACCAGCCGCAAATTCACAGCCCGAGGAATACGTGCCGAAGTCTTGATGAACTACTGCACGCTTCGAGATGGCACGTATTTCGACGTGGAAGGCGCGACGCTCACCGGTCGCGGTTTAAGCAGCCTCAAGATCGATGACCTTTACGAGATCATGCTTGAGGGCGAGAAACAGCAAGGCATCACCGTTGGGGAGCCGAAAGAAACGACGATCGGCAATGCCAAGGCACGTGAATATCGCATGCGCAAAGGCAACACTCGCGGCCGCGGTGTGTTGTTGGTGGACAAAAACCGCGTTTTCGAGATGCGAGTCCGTTCCGAAGACGAAGCCAAGCTGGATTCCGATCAGGCCCAAACGTTTTTTCAGTCCTTCAGCATCTTGAAGGAATCGCCCGAGGCGGAGTCGAAGGAAGACGCGGCGAAGGCCGAGGAACGAGCCAAAGAAGCGATGGCGAAATTCGGTTTCAAATGGACGCTCAAACTCGAAGAAATGACGGCCCCGGATAAACCCGTCGCCGGCCTGATCCTTGGCAAGGAGTTCAAGCCGGACACCATCGTTCTTGAATCGGGCGGCATCTTGCAATTTCGCAAGGGCAATAAAGCGACTCCCGAAGTCGACGTGCGGATCGCCATGTTTTCCAGCCCCAAAGACAAGTTCGAAGACCGCACGATCGAAATCAAGCTCGACCGCAAATCAGGCATTACGCCGACGATACTTCTCACGACCCACGATCCCGCTACCCGGATTCCGACGGCCAGTAGTTCCTTCGACAAGTACGCCATGAAGCTCCATTTCGGCACCAAGGGCTCGGACGGAATAGTCCCGTGCACGATCTATCTGTGCACGGCCGACGTGAATAAGTCATTCATGGCGGGGAAGTTCACGTTGTCCGCGAAGTGAGGTTACGAAAGGGCGCGCGTCCATAGGGGTTTGTGACAGCTTTTTTCGTTCGATATCCGCTGCAGGTGAGCGGCCTATCACCAGACGATCAGGATGAACAGGGACACTCGGTACTCTTCGCAGCCGAGTCAAGCATTGATAATCGGGCGGATGTTCGCTACCAGGCAAACTGCTTCGGTCACATCGCCCGCGGGGTGTC
The DNA here is from genome assembly GCA_031362705.1 of Gemmataceae bacterium. GTDB lineage: Bacteria > Planctomycetota > Planctomycetia > Gemmatales > Gemmataceae > JAIBBI01. Next base: position 8,543 of record JANLTA010000011.1, read on the forward strand.
GGACCGGAGCGCGCAACATTGGCAAGCGCGACGTCGAAGTGGAGCTATTTGGTCATGGTTTGCCGCGTCGTTCTCCTTCGGCGGGTTTCGCTGAACGGCCCAGCTCCCTTGCTGGTGCGCACGAGGCAGTCACGTGCGCGGGGAAAATCGGTACCCGCTGTTAGGTGTAGCGGTTGGCTATGCCGGATCAAAGGCGGTATGTCGGACATCACTTCGCCTTGAAGCCTGCCGTCACCTCGTTCTTGTGCGCTGCGAAGGCCGCGAGAACTTCTTCCTTCTCTTTCCGAGGCACTTTGACGAAGTCTAGGGTGCGGCCCAGTTCGGCAGCGACTTCGTTAAATTCCTCGGGCGAGATCCTGAGATCACGATGTGCCTCTTCAAGACCGAGGTCCGTTTTTCCCGGTTTGGTGGGGGTATACTTGTACGGCCCGCCCGCGGCGGCGCAGACCCACAGGGTTCGCATGAACTTTAACCCCGGCAACCTGCCCAGGTTGTTCGTGTGCCACTCTCTGAGCTTGGGGTTCTTTGAAGTCTTCCCGACCAAGGGGTTCTTGACGACGGCGTCGCTGAAGTGGTCAACCACCGCCGCGATCGCGAAGACGCCGCCGAGCCGCTCGTAGAGACTCTTGTCGCCACCGCTCCTGGCGGGCGGCTGGTCCTCGGCGTTCGCGGCGGGAAGGTGCGCCAGCGACAGGCCGGCAAGTCCGGCCAAGGCACCCAATACCAACCTGCGGTCCATTTCCTTGTTGAGTGTGTTGTTGTCCACGTGCTGTCTCCTTTTCGTTGAGAAGATTTGAAACCCGAACCATTGATTATCTCGCGCTGTGGTACATATTACCGCAAATAGACCCAACCACAATGGCTTAAAGACAAGGGTTTAGATGAAAATAATGCGGTGTTGGATCGCGTGATATATCGCGCGATCTAATTGCAATATGCTCACGCGGCCGGCTGGTACTACACTGGGGGTAAGGACAAAAGACGGCGTCGGTTGTTTTCCTTCCGAGATTTACGAAGCCATGGGTATCAAATCACTCGTGAAGCCGATCGAGCCCGAGGTGACCGAGAAGTAGTTCGGGCGTAAGTGAAACAAGTCAAACCCGCGATAAGTTGGTCGCGTTGGCCTGAAACACGTCGTGCGACGTCGGTTGTGTAGGTCATTCTCCAAAGGTGTTGATGGGGGCAATTCCGAACCCCGGTTGAACCAGTGCCATGTGCCTCAGTCACATCGCCCAGCGCTGGCTACGTTGAAGTGAAGCTATGTAGGAGACCTTTGTCAGGTTAACGTGGAAGTGGGCCATTTGGCAGCTTTGATTTCTCTAACTGTGGAGGCACCCATGTTTCACGTCGGGCTGGACATTCATAGCACGCGCATTGCCATTTGCGTGCTCAACGAGACGGGGCAAGTCACGCACCGTTCTCAGGTACGTAGTGTTGAGGAAATGTTGCGAATTCTCCGGGGGTTGCCGGAGCGATTCGAAGTCTGTTACGAAGCGAGTTGTGGCTACGGTCATTACCATGACCTGCTCCGCCCGTTGGCTGAGCGCGTCCTTGTGGCGCATCCGGGTCATCTGCGGCTGATCTTTCGATCAAAGCACAAGAACGACCGCAATGATGCGGAGCGTCTAGCGAAGTTGCTTTACCTGGGCGAGACGCCGACAGTGCACGTACCAGCCCTGGAAGTCCGATCCTGGCGAGAAATGATTAACTGCCGGAGTCAAATTATTGCCAAACGAACTCGGGCCAAGAACAGTATCCGATCGCTGTTGCGCAGCGCGGGCATCGTGCCTCCACGGCATCCAAGCCTGTGGACAAAGAGCGGAATTGCATGGCTCCGCCAAGTGGAATTGCCCACGAGTTCGCAGCAATTGCGCCGAGATCTCCTTCTCGAAGAGATCGAGACACTTGTTCGGCAGGTGCGCCGGATTGAACATCACCTGAATCATCAGGCGCAGAAGTCGCCGGCGGTCGCGCAACTTCGGAGTATTCCGGGAGTGGGAGCCCGCACGGCGGAAGCGGTCGCCGCATTCGTGGATGATCCGCATCGCTTTCGCAATGCGAAGGCTGTGGGCCGTTATTTTGGATTGGTTCCGAGCCAGGATCAGTCGGGCGACCGCAATCGACTCGGGCATATTACCCGCGAAGGCGCACCAGTTGTTCGCCAGCTGGTCGCCGAGGCGGCATGGCAAGCGCTCCGTCGATCGCCGACGGTCCGCGCCTTCTTTGAGAGTGTTCAACGAGATGATCCGCAGCGAAAGAAGATCGCCTTGGTGGCGACGGCTCACTACCTGGTGCGCGTCATGTGGGCAATGATGAGACGAGGCACTGTTTGGCAAGAGAAGTTGGCGCCGGCGGCTTAACACTAAACCGATTAGCCAGGGCCGATGATCGGGCAATTTGTGGCGTAGTTTTCCCCACAAATGCCCACAGCACAGGGGTGAGGGACATTTGTGGCGAAAACTACGCCTTGAGAGACAAACAGGAGGGAATTGACCGACTCCACGTCAAGATCGAGAGCGGGACCAAGGTTGCATCCCGGGGTCCGACATGGCGCATTGCGACGCCGACGGTGTGAATGGGAGCAACCGCATATTATCTCATGGCGCTCCGCAGCCGCGGATGATGCCGAATGGATGTCTGGGAAGTCCCGTACTCGTCTTGCTCTGGTCTTGACATCGGTCTCCTCATGGATGTCGGACCGCCGCGCGCAGTGCGCACCAAAAGTCGATTCCGAGTCTAGTGATTTGTCGGCCACTGGTCGCGTTGCCGTCGCCCGCGGAGAATGTCCGCATGACGCGCGGGCAAGGCAAAGCCATATTCTGGGGTCTGGTGTCGGCCAGCGCGTTGGCGGTTGCCATCTTCGTCGGGTCACGCAACCTGCGGCACATCGACGCAGCCTTGGTCGGCTACACGTTCGCCTGCCTATTCGCCGCGTTCGGGCTGGGCTACCGCTACTCGATGTGGTTACAGCGGCCGCCCACCCGGCGGTACTGGTGGCGGGGCTGGCAGTCCTTCCTGAGAAGAGGACACTTCTGGAATAGCCTGAAGGATTTCGTCACCCGGTTCGTAGGCATGTTCATGTTAAACCTGTTCATTTGGCGGCGCAGCCCGTCCCGTGGGCTTACGCACCTGCTGATTATGTGGGGCTGTATCCTGGCCGCCGCGATTACGTTTCCCTTGGTCTTCGGCTGGGTCTACTTCGAGACGGTGCCCGGCGATCTGTCGAGCTACCGCATCTTCGTGTTTGGCTTCCCGACCATTGCGTTTCTTCACGAGTCAATCATCGGACACTTGATCTTTCACGGCTTGGTCTGGTCCTCGTTCCTGGTAATCGCCGGCGTGTTAATGGCACTGCACCGGCGACTGCGCGACCATGGGGCGGCCGCCCTGCAGGATTTTCAAGAAGACCTCCTGCCTTTGATCATGCTCTTCGCGATCAGCATCACCGGCTTGTTGCTGACAACCAGTTACACCTGGCTCAAAGGTTACGGCTACGAATTCCTGTCGATCACGCACGCGGTCACGGTGATTTTCACGCTCTTGTGGCTGCCGTTCGGCAAATTCTTCCACATCTTCCAGCGTCCGGCGCAGTTGGCCGTCAAGTTCTATACGGACGTAGGCGAAGAGGGCGAGCAAGCGACCTGCGCCCGCTGCCGCTCGCCGTTCGCGACGAAGATTCACGTCGAAGACCTGATCGTGGTCGAGCGCGAGCTAGGTTACCGTTACGAGTGGCCAGAACACCCTGCCGGCCACTACCAGCACGTCTGCCCTGCGTGCCGGCGAAAGATGCTCGCGCTCGCGCAAGGTCGTTTGTGGGCCGCGGCCACTCAAGACGGAGGAATCGATGGCTGCTGAACCGGTCTTGTCGCCAGAACTGTTGGCAAAGTTCGGGCCGCTGAAGACGTACCCAACCGGCCAGCGTGTCGATACATCGGTTGATCCCGATCGGCTCGTGAAGACCCATTGCTGTTTCTGCGGTCAGCAGTGCGGCATCCAGTTAAAGGTCAAGAGCAACGAGGTCATAGGTTTTGAACCCTGGGAGGACTTTCCGTTCAACAAGGGCATGCTCTGCCCCAAGGGCGTGCGGCGCTACCTGCAGGGGTCGCACCACGACCGGCTAACGCGCGCCTACTTCCGTGACCCGTCATCGCCTAAGAGCGTGTCCAAAAAGCTAGGGTAGGCGCGGTCGACGGGTTGTTTTAGACTGGGTCTTATGACAAGGAAGTCTTACCCAACGGACCTGACCGACCCACAGTGGAATTGTATTTCCCGGTCGGTGCCG
>JANLTA010000029.1:0-2540 GCA_031362705.1 Gemmataceae bacterium
ATCCTATTCACATCATCAATGACGGCCCTGCCAATGGAAATATATGTGGTTGGTGTGTTTCCAAAGACACTGTTGGCACGAATGTACATCCCTGTTGGGTCGGTAGCGCCGTTTGCAAATGTGAACGCGCCAGCGCCGTTATTTACAATGGGATCGGTCAGTACAAAGTTTCCGTTCCCGAGTCGCGTCACGTATCCGTAGCCAAAAATAGCGCCGCTTTGGCTTCCAACGAAACTATTGGCATCGGTAACCGGTCCAGTGACACCGGCGACACCGTCGCCTAACGTGATCGCCCCGGCGTCGGTAATAGCTCCATTGTCCCATAGGTAGCTGTTCACAACGTAGTTGCCGTTTGTGAGGGCCACCACTGACTTGCCGTCTTGTTCGCTTGGCCTGCCAACATAATCCGACGTGTGCGTGCCCACCACGCTATTGGCCGAACTCACTGGACCTGTGATACCCACTAACCCGTGGGCCAAGACAACCGCCCCGGCGTCCATTATCGAGCCGTTGTCCCAAAACGGCAGACTGATGACGTAGTTACCGTTGCTCAGAGGAGTCACACGGATGTTGGCACCGAAATCGCCCATGGTAGTGCCGACCAAGCTGTTCATTGAACTGACGGGTCCAGTTATTCCAGTTACCCCGCTTCCAAGAGTAGCGGCACCAGCATTGACGACAAGTCCGTTGTCCCATCTGGGACTGCGAACTACATAATCGCCGTTGGGGAGCGGCGTCACGCCTTCTGGTGCAACGTTTGCGCCTGGGTCATCGCCGATGGCATCGCCGGCCGTGGTTCCGACAAGACTGTTGCCAGGACCAACCGCGCCGATCAGGCCTGTCAGACCGTTGCAAAACGTCACGGCGCCGGCCTTGGTAATTAGGCCGTTGTTCCATATCGGGCTGCGGATCACGTAATTCCCAGTGCTGAGTGCCGTCACGCCGCCGTACCCGGCGTTGACAGCGCTTCCTCCGACATAGTCGTCTTGCTGGCTGCCTGTAAGGCTGTTGCTGGCGGTCACCTCGCCAACAACGCCAGTTGTGCCATTGCCAAACGTCGCAGCGCCCACATTGGCGGCCGAACCCAGATGCCAATAGGGGCTGCAGACGACGTAGTTGCCATTGGTCAATGCGACTGCTTCTCCACGGCCGACAAAGTCGCTTGCCGTGTGGCCCACCAGACTGTTGCTCGTCGTGACTGGTCCCGTGATGCCGTTCACGCCCGAAGCAAACGTCACCGCCCCGGCATCGATGATGGTGCCATTGTCCCATTCCGAGCTGAAAACGACATAATTGCCGTTGGTCAAAGGCAAAACACCCCACCCGACACGATCAAATGGCGATGTCCCGAAAAGGCTGTTGGACTCGCCAATTCTGCCGAAACTCCCCGTCGTACCATTGCCCCATGTGACCGCCCCACGATAGCCCAGGTAATCAGGGCTGCTTACGACGTAGTTGCCATTGCTAAGAGCCACGACACCTTTGAATGCGGTGCCGATCGACGCGCCGTCACCGACGTAGCTGTTGAATTCGGTGACTTCACCTTGAACGCCGGTCATGGCGTTGCCAAACGTGACAGCGCCGGAAAGTCCCATATATTCGTCGTACCAATACGGGCTGTTGACGACATAGTTGCCATTGGTCAGTAAGGTGACACCGGAACGGGCAAGTCGGTCGCCAGTCGCGGTTCCGACAAGACTGATCGCAGAACTGATTGGGCCGCTGACGCCGGTAGCCCCGTTCCCAAAAGTGACCGCTCCGGCGTTGACGGCAACTCCGCCGGCCCCAATGTTGTCCCAATTTGGACTCACAACCAAGTAATTGCCATTGGCCAAGACCTCGACATACGCGTAGGATTCGTACATATTGCCGCCAAAATCCGATTTTGTGCGACCGACCAGGCTATTCACGGCCGACACGCTGCCGCTGATTCCGGTCACGCCATTGCCGAAAGTGAAGGCACCGGCGGAGCTGACGGCACCGTTTCGCCAGTTGTAACTGATAATTACGTAGTTGCCGTTTCCCACCGCAGCGACGCCACCACTGCCGACGTAATCCGACGTTTGTGACCCGGTCAGTGTGCTAATCAATGCCCCGGTTTTTCCATTGAACAAATACACCGCTCCCGCGTCGGTGCCGCCGGCGTCGTCGAGGGGTGACGTGATCACCACGTTGCCGGTACTCAAAGGCAATACCGTCGATCCGAAGTAGTTGCCTGGTGCCGGATGCGGGTCGATGAACTCCGCGATTGATGGCGTAATGCGATCTTCCAGTGCTCGCAACAACAGTCGGGCGTTTAAGCGTGGCATTGTTCATGCTCCGAAAGGGATGTCGTTATTGTAACACGAATGAGCAATTATTGCCGTCGATTTAGAAAAATGCATGAGGCGAGCGGGAAGCGTGAGCGCCCGGAGAAATCGCTCGCCATTGTTCAGCGACTCACCATGCGACGAGCGCATCCTCCGGGCGCTCACGCTTCCCGCTCGCCAATGCCAAGCTGTGCTCGCTCAACCTGGCGAGCGTCGGAGCGTAAGCCCGAC
>JANLTA010000060.1:0-2698 GCA_031362705.1 Gemmataceae bacterium
GAGCGCCCGCTACGCGCATGAATCTTGAGCAATTGCCCTGCTCGAGATTGCAGATAATGTTCTCCATCGTCGAGCCAAGTGACGCCGCCAAGCGGATTGCCACTGAAATTGGGAGGCAGGGCGGAAGCAAACACTAGTGCAGTGTCGATCGGTCGATCCATGACGCGATCTTCGGCCAGCGGCCGAATGGCGGTTGTCAGCAATGGCGGCACGACCGCCAGGCGTACTACCGGATACTCTGCCCCTTCGCGCAATTTGGCATCGAAGAAGTTCCACGTGCCGAAACCGTCTTCGGCTTGTGGCTCCAGGAACAATCCGGCCACCGTACCCTGGGCTTGTTCGGTGCGGACGATGAAGGAGCCGGCAGCGACGCGACGGGTGTCTTTCTTCGGCGTCACTTCGATCGATTGGGTTGTGTGCCCTTGGAATGGCCGCGTCGCTTTCTTGATTTGGTTGACGATGTAGCTTTCGACTTCGAGATCAATGTCCTCACGCAGTTCCTGCACCGTGATGCCGTGGCGCTGCAAACATTGAATCGCGTTATCGAAACCCGATGGAATCACGTACGCGGCTGGCCGTGTCACCTCGACCGTCGGCTCGACCTTGGCGATGTACCTGACCGTATACTCTTTGGGTTGGTCCGTAATTTGGCGTTTGCCGTCGCGCTCGGTCTCCGCAAAACCCAACACTGCACGAGGTTCGCCGAGTGGCAGCATCTTGTTGCGTAAGGCCAAGCGCGGCGACGGAGGCGCATCTTTGAGTTTCTTCAATTCGTTCTTGGACGCGGCCGCCTCTTGGCACACGCCGCGAGCCAGCTCCAGACTCGCTTTCACGCGGTCCTTGTAACTGGCGTAGGAATACGATTCGCTCAGAACTGCAACCCGGCCGCGCATACCAATGTACTGAATGCCATAGCGTGGCTGCGCGGGGGACGCTTCCCACTGGCTGCGGTCACGAGAAAAATTACCGTACACGAAGTGCTCGAAACCTGAAGCCGTTTTCATTCGTTCGCCGGCAGCGGGGACAAGTTTTGTCGCCAACTCGTTGGCCGCCGCGGCGTTGGGATGTCGTGGCCAATCATAAGTCATGGTGTGGCGGTGACGTGAACCATTGGTGGTGTGGGCGTCCAGACACACCAACGGATCCCACTTGTTAATTGTCTTCACCAGCGAACGTACTTCGGGCGACTCCAGTTTGACGAAGTCACGATTAAGATCGAGTCCGCCGGAGTTCTCGCGGTCGCCAACTTCATCGGGGCCGCCTTGTTCGGGTCGCTTGCCCTTGGCGATGCGCTCGTTGCCGTCGGCGTTAAAAATCGGTGCAATGAGTATGATGAGATCCTTGAGCAGCGCTTTGTCGGCACCAGTGGCGACGTCACGGGCCAGCACCATCAGACCTTCCTTGCCATCGACTTCGCCGGCGTGGATGTTACCCCACAACAAAACAACGACTTTGCCGGAACGTTTTGCCTCATCGGCCGACTTCACCATCGGCTCCGCTAGAACCATGAGCGGCAAATCACGATCTTCCGTGCTCTTGCCCAGCGAATCGACTCTGACAAGCGGCGATTGCTGCGCGAGTGCGTTGCAAAAAGCCACAACATCGGCATGGCGCGTCGTCGCCTGGTAATTACTTGTCTCGGCCGTGGTGCGCGGCAAATCGGCGAATGCTAATGAACAGGTCAGCAACGAAGCGGCAGTGATAAGGTATTTCAAGCGAGGCACTCCGGATAAGCGATGCGGTTATCGAAGCGATTTCCGTGGCGATTTCAACTACTGGCACTGCGATAACTACGTAGTGCCCGGCGAAACACCCAGCGGCTGAACCACAAAGCGAACAACGTGGCGACCATAATGTAGGCAACCATGCGTGGTTCGAAGACCTTCACCATCGCCGACGCCGGCACATTCACGGCGAGCGCTACGGGTACGATGAACGTGAAGAACAGGCCGATTCCGTACACCCATGGTGCGTTGAAGATTTCTTTCGGGTAACGCACAAAGCTCATGAACAACCACCAAAGCTCATACAAGCTCTGATTGCGAATCATCCAAACGGCAGTTGACGCAAGCATCAGGAGGAAGCTGTAGGCCAGGCCGACGGAGCAAATCATGCCGATGACAAACGCAACAATGCGCTCCCATTCCGGCATCACACCGATCTGTGTCAACGACCGCGACATCAGGAACACACCGAACAATCCGTTCGGCAATGTTGAAAACTCGACTTGCTTGCAGGTTACTAGAAACTGTTCATCCACGGGCTTGAGCAACATCAAATCCAGGTTGCCGGTGCGAACCAACTCGGCAAACTCCACCACGTTCGACATGAACAGCGTTTCGATCAAACTCTCCATGAGGAAGTAGGTGCCAAGATAGAAAAAATACTCGGACTTCGACCAACCAGCGACGGCGGCGGTGAACTCGAACAATCGGTCGTAAAAAAAGGCCATCAGGCACAGCCATGCCACTTCAACGAAAGTCTTGATCAGGTAGTTGGCGCGAAATGCCATTTCGCCTTGCAGGCTGATGCGGGCGAATGCGGTATACAGTCGAATGTAGCGCAGCATGAACGTTCACCCGCCAAAAGCGCTGTAGCGCCGTAGCCCCGTACGATACATCACATTCGCCAACAACATCAGCCCCACGGCCCAGGCCAACTCCACCAATAGTCCCACTGCCAATGCCGCACCCTGGAG
>JANLTA010000100.1:0-3112 GCA_031362705.1 Gemmataceae bacterium
ATCAGGAACGTCATGCCGTGGCGCGGCTGATCGGCGCTCCCCCCGGTTATGTCGGCTACGAAGAAGGCGGCCAACTCACCGAAGCCGTGCGCCGACGACCTTATTGCGTCGTGTTGTTTGATGAAATCGAGAAGGCCCACCCGGATGCGTTCAACACACTGTTGCAATTGCTTGATGATGGCCGGCTCACGGATAGCCAGGGCCGCACCGTCGATTTCAAGAACACCATCATCATCATGACTTCGAACCTGGGTAGCCAGAAGATTCTCGAATCGGTCGGCGTTTACGGTGCCGGCGATGATTCACTCAAAGACATGGTCCTCGACGAGGTACGACGGCACTTTCGGCCCGAGTTTCTCAATCGTGTCGATGAGATCATCGTGTTCCACGCCTTGAGCGAGGCTCAACTTAAGAAAATCGTGGTCATCCAACTGGATCTACTCCGTAAGCGGTTGGCAGAGCGTCACATCACGCTGGAACTTTCCGATCCGGCGATTACACATTTGGTACGGGCCGGTTACGACCCGGCCTATGGAGCCAGACCACTGAAGCGCGTGCTGCAAAAGGAGTTAGAGACCGAGTTGGCGAAAAAACTACTCGGCGGAGCAATCCGCGACGGGCAGACGGTCGTAGTTGATTATGACCAGTCGGCGAGCGCCCTGACGTTCGTCGTCAAGACGTAAATACGTGTTCACCGTTGTTTCGGTTAGCCGGGTGGGTATAACGCCATCGGCGGGTCTGCAATCCACTATTCTCAGCGGTCGCGCCGAAGATGGAAACCAGCGACACGCAACTCATGCAGGGAATCGCTGCCGGCGAACAGGCGGCATTCCAATCCTTTATGCACCGCCACTCCAAGATGGTAATGCAGGTGCTTTATCGTTTGCTGCGTGAGCCGGCCGATGTCGAAGACGTCATGCAGGAGACGTTTCTCCAGATCTGGCAAAAGAGCGACCGCTACGATGAAACGAAGGCCAGCCCCGCCGGCTATCTCACATTGATCGCACGTTCCCGTGCCCTCGACTTACTCCGCAAACGTAAACCCGATTCACCGCCCGATCATCTTGATCCGTCGTTCGAGTTTGACATTTCCCTCGGTCTTGTGCGTGATGAATCGGTGAAGCGGGTACGGGCCTGCCTCAATCAGTTGCCGCTGGATCAGCGTAAGGTAATTCGATTGGCATTTCTCACCGGCATGACGCACGAGCAAATCGCGGGCATGTTGCACGTACCGCTCGGCACCGTGAAAACGCGCATCCGTCTTGGCTTGCGCCGCCTCAAGACGTTGATGCCCGACGAATAGCCGACCTTTCTCGATTCGGTTATTATTGAACATTGATTCGATCGTTTGTCTTGAGGTTGCCATGTCGTACGCGATCCCTCCGCAGCCGGAACGCTTTCAACAACGTTCGTCGCCGTGGCCGATGGTGTTGTCGCTCTTGCTCCTATTCGGTGGACTTGGTTATTTCGCTTTGCAAATGGGATGGTGGCGCTGGCCCATTGTGGATAACGACCCGAACGCCGCGCCTCGCGCCGTCACCGCCCGTGGCGACCTGGCATCCGACGAGAAGAGCACCATCGATTTATTCAAGACGGTGGCACCATCAGTGGTTCACATCACGACTCTGCAGAACAATCGATTCAGCTTCAACATGGAGCAAGTCGCAACGGGCACCGGCTCCGGTTTCGTGTGGGATGACGAAGGACACATCGTGACCAATGCTCATGTGATCCAGAATGCCAACTCGGCCAAGGTGACGCTGAGCGACGGCACGACATCCTCTGCGACGTTGACCGGCGCGACGCTTGACTACGACATCGCGGTACTGAAAATTGATCCGCCGGGAAAGAAAGCACCAAAGATCACTGTGGGCACGTCGAAGGACCTGCAAGTCGGTCAAAAGACGTTTGCCATTGGCAACCCGTTTGGCCTGGATCAGTCGCTGACGACGGGTGTCATCAGCGCTCTCGGCCGGCAAATCTCCGCGCCGCCACCGAGCAGTACGGTCATTGAAAATGCGATTCAGACTGATGCTGCGATCAACCCGGGCAACTCGGGAGGACCGCTCCTTGATAGTGCCGGCCGACTAATTGGTGTGAACGCACAGATCGCCGGGCAGACAGGCAACTTTGCAGGTGTTAGTTTTGCCATCCCGGTGGATACTGTAAATCAAGTCGTGACCGAGTTGATTCGCAATGGCAAAATTGTCCGACCGGTAATTGGAGTCGAGCTGGCCGACGATGCTGTCGCTCGACGCTGGGGAGTTTCAACCGGTGCGTTGATTCTCAATGTCGCCAAAGAAGGCCCAGCTGACCGCGCGGGATTGCAACCGTCGCGACGTATTCCCGGCAATCGAATCGCCTTTGGGGACATTATCGTTTCTCTGGATGGTCAACCGGTCAAAGGTAAGGAGAATCTGTTGAAACTCCTCACTAAGCAGAAAGTCGGCGACGTCGTCACATTGGGCATTCGTCGCGGCAAAGAGGAGTTGGATGTTGAGGTGACATTGGCCGGGGGATAGCCCTTGGCTCGTGGCAGCAAAACAACTAGAATTGGTCAAATTGCCGGAGAAACGCCACCGCGCGAACTCGTCGCTTCGGAGCGGGTCCTTAGTCTGGCAAGTTGATGATTCGCCGCCTTAGCTCAGTGGCAGAGCGATGCTTTCGTAAAGCATAGGTCCCGAGTTCGACCCTCGGAGGCGGCTTTGACAAACGCCGCAAGAGTAACATCTTGCGGCGTTTTTTTCGTTGGCGGCCAAGTATACCCATCCCTGCCCCGTCGCCGCCACTAGGGTTCATCATGCGCCGGGTGGCATGCTTTGCACGACCATGTCAGGAACTCGACAGACGAAACGATGCTCCAATCATGAAGCAACCTGGACTTACTTTCCAATTCCCCTCCCTCGCAGGGAGGGGTTAGGGGAGGGTTTCAATTCGCATGCAAATACGATGCATGCCGACGCCGAACGAAAGCAAACGGAATCACGAGCGTTTACAACGCGCCAGAAATTTGAAGTTTGCTTAATCGCGGGCATCATCGGGATGCGTACGGTCGGCTTCCGATTGCACGTCTCGCACATGGAGAACGGGCAGCCTGAGGTGCCACAGAATC
>JANLTA010000119.1:0-3625 GCA_031362705.1 Gemmataceae bacterium
GCTGGCAGAAGCCGACGATGGCTTCCAGCCGTTCATTCAAGTCCGGTTCGGGCACGATGCCGTCCTTGTTGGCCACTTTGAGTAACACAAGCGCGGGCCGAGCCAGAATCTCACCCTGGAATTTCAACCGTGGGGTGCGCACAAGCCCTAGTGCCTTGACGGCCTCGCGGCGAATCATGGTAAGTGCGGCAATCTCCTCCGGTGCCAGGTTGGCAACGTCTCGCGGTTTCGTGATGTAATCGCACAGCGCCACGATGCTCTTGTTTTCCAGTTCGCGGCTCTTGAAGTGCGTGAAGACCGTGACATCCTTGTTCGACGAATCCGGTTCGAGGCTGAACAGCGTGACCAGCGTCTTCAAAGCCCAGTGCTTCACACCGTCACTTTCCTCGGGCTTTGCCAGCGTTTTCAGCGCCAAATCGGCGGCCTTGTCACAGCCAAGTTCGGCTGCCACCGATAACATCCGCGCGGCATTGAGGCGGACGACAATCCGGGAACTTTTCAGCGCGGTCTCTAGTTCCGTGATGATTGCCGTGCCCATTTCCTGACCGAAGGCGAGGTACTTGTCCATCTCCTTGATGGGCGTACCGCGCGGGATCGGTAAATCGAGTATCGTATCTTCGATGGCGCGGGCCAGATCATTGGCCTGGATCCGTTTCGGATCCATCAATTGCCCCACGTAGTGCTTCGCTTGTTTCGTGAGCAAGGCGCGATTGGCCGCGGTCGCTTTTTCGTCGCCTGCGACGACGACCGAGGTTTTCAGCCCCTTCAACTCCTGAAACGCCTGCCGGTCCGGCCCCTTCAGCGATTCCGGCGTGTTCTGGGCGAACGATAACATCGCGAACGCCGGCATCAACACAACGACTGCAATCGACCAACGCCACATATTCCGGGCCTCCTCGGGCAGATACGTTCAGATTATCAGACCGGACATGATTGGGCAAAACATACTCTTGATGGCGGCACGTGAGTGAACGAGTTGCATGTTCGGCGTCAACTTGACTTGGTATTGCCTTTGTCATTTCTCAGCATTCGCAGCGATTCCAGTTGAACCGCAGCGGCTTGATCTTTGGGGCGGTTGATGTGGCGTTTGATGGTAATGAGGTCATCCAAACAGACGACGAAAACAGGGCGACCGTTCAAGTCCATCGTGTCGGCTCGATGCTTAAATGATTCGTATGCGCCTAATGGTTCTACCCATCCAAGTAGATCCAATGGTCCAATATCGGTTTGAAACGTGAAATTCGACCCGAGAGCCAAGCTCTGTTCGTCGAGACGGAACGGCAAATCTGGTGGTGCGCCCCGCAGCGTTGGGTGAATTTCGCGCAAGGCCTCCGCCAAATACCGGAGATTGTCCGCAGTTCGTGCGTAACATAAATCCACGTCAAACGTTGCCAGCGGCGAGCCGTGCAACGCGGCCGCCTGCCCACCAATGACGATAAACTCGACCCCGTGTCGTGCGAAAAGGTCAACGACCTGAACGAGCAACGGCGTCTCGGTGTTGTTGGCCATAATTGATAAGCTGGAGGACGTCGCGGGCATGACGCTCCATCGTCAGGAGTCGTTCCAACGGCGATTTGGATAGCATGAGCCGCAAAAGCGATACATCGACGCCGTTTTCGTCGTAGTCCGGTCCTGGTACTCGCGCCGATGGCAACGGATTATCGTTCATGTTGCCATTGTAGCAGGAGACCACAAACAACGCCTAACTCTAACCAATGCGCACGGCACACCCCTTTTACTCAAACAGTGCCGCCACGAAGCCATCGGGGTCAAATGGCTCCAGGTCGTCGAGTGTTTCGCCGACGCCGATGTACTTCACGGGCAGACCGAGCTTCTGCTTAATAGCGAAGATGGCACCGCCTTTGGCGGTGCCATCGAGTTTGGTCAGCACAATTCCAGTGCATTGCACGGCTTTGGTGAACATCTCGGCCTGGGCGATGGCGTTCTGACCGGTGGTGCCATCGAGAACCAGCAACACTTCGTGCGGTGCATCCGGGATGAGTTTGCCGAGCACACGACGGATTTTCTCCAACTCGCGCATCAGGTGGTTCTGCGTGTGCAGCCGGCCGGCGGTGTCCACGATCACGATGTCCAGGCCGCGTGCCTGGGCTTTGGCACAGGCGTCATGCGCGACGCTGGCCGGGTCGGAGCCGGGCAGGGCGCGGACGATGTCGCAGCCGATGCGTTCGCACCAGATAGCCAGTTGATCGACGGCAGCAGCGCGAAAAGTGTCGCACGCCGCCACGGTGACTTTGTTGCCTTCGTCCTGCAACCGCTTGGCGAGTTTGGCAATAGTGGTGGTCTTGCCCGAACCATTAACGCCAGCGATGAGAATCACGGTAGGGCCTGATGCCGCACGACGCGGAGCCGGCGGCGTTTCCAGCAGCTCGCGCAATTGTTGCTGGACATAGCTCCGCACGTCACCGCTGATGTCCTTGTCAAGAAACGCTTGCCGGACGCGGGCAACAATCTCGGCTGTGGCTTGCGTGCCGACATCGGCAAGAAAGAGCCTCTTTTCTAATTCATCGAGAAACGTTTGATCGACTCGGCCACGCCCGGTGAACAGGTTGGCCATGCTGCCGAACACGGCCCGGGTTTTGGACAGGCCCTTCTTGATTTTCTCGACAAACGATTTGAACATCGCCATATTCAGTTCCGGAATACTAGCCACTGATGAACACGGAAGTTCATGGAATCGTTGCCGTGAACATCCGTGCTGAACTGTGGCCTCTTATTCTTAAGCCTTTGCACGCAAATGGTCGAGGTCGCTCCGGGCAATCGTCACTGCACCGATGCCGCGTCTCGGCTCATCGGGTCCGTGACAATCGCTGCCGCCGGTGATGGCAAGGTCGAGTTCTCGTGCCCACTGTTTCAACTCGCTAGTGCGGGATGTGCGAAAACCAGGGTACTCGGCCTCCACGGCCTGCAATCCTAGTTTCGCCAGAGCTGCCAGTTCCTGACGATCCACCCGGGCCGACGGATGGGCATAGCTGGTCACGCCGCCGGCGGCTCGCACAATTCCGATGGCATCCGTCAAGTCGAGACGCAGTTTGGGTGCATCGGCCGGCCCACCGTCATCAAGGTAACGATGAAACGCCTCGCGCACGGTGCCGACTTTGCCCGCTTCGACCAACGCCTCAGCCAGGTGCCGACGACCCAGCGAAGCATCAGTGGGCAGCGCATCGGGCACCTCGACGCCAAGGTGCCGCAACTTGGCGACCATCTCCGTATAGCGACCGACGCGATGTTCGCGCATGCGGTTGAGGGCTTGATTCAGAGCGGTGTCATCGACGCGGACAAAATAGGCCAGCAAATGCACTTCGCGGCCATCACGTTGGCAAGACAGTTCAACAGCGGGAATGACTTCGAGCCGTTCGCCCGCGGCTAATCGCGCTGGTTCGTAACCCGCCAATGTGTCGTGATCCGTAAGGGCAAGGGCGGCTAAACCAATTCGTCGCGCGACATCGACAACTTGTTCTGGCGTGTAGCGCCCATCGCTGGCGGTGCAATGCAAATGCAAGTCGGCGCGAACCGACTTGAGCGGAGCGAGTGCAGCCTGACACAATTGAGTGAACGGCGAACGTGCCGGCATCGGATTAGCTCGCCGGGGCCGTTTCGGTCAGAC
>JANLTA010000126.1:0-2648 GCA_031362705.1 Gemmataceae bacterium
CCTGTGGGCGACGGTCTACCGGCACCTGGGCATCGACCCGGAACTTTCATTCCCCGACCTGCACGGCAGACCAATGCCGATCTTGCCGTTCGGGCACCCAATTTCCGAGTTGATTTAGGAAAGACCCCACCCTGCTTGTCAGAGTGGTGAATGAGATCAGTGAAGCTAAACGGCACTCACACTCTGGGAGTGTTCCGCACAGGTTAAGCCAAGGACGACGGACGCTTGCCACAGAGAACACAGAGTTCACAGAGGACGGAGCTTAAGGACGTTAGACCGGATGAGGTCCGGGGTCTGCCGGAGCCATCGAAGAATGGCCGTGCGGCTTAAGTGAGAATTGACTGATTGCTTCGCATCCCCGAGGCGAACTATTCATTGCCCGTCTCTGTGGCCGTAGCTCTAGCCCAAGTTCGACAGTCAGGAGTTGAAAGTGATTCTCTGAAAACAACTTAGGACATTGGATTGTGGCGTTGGCACTACAGCGGCGTGCTTGGTGTGAGTTTGTTGAGGATTTGACTATGCAAGACGGATCGCGGGTCCGAGTGAGACGCCTACCGCTTGGATCGCTTTGCCGGCGTCACCGCGCGGTGCCGTTCGAACGATGTACGTCTTGCCGTTTGTGGTCATCGGCAACTCTTGGATGTCGTCCAGTTCATGCAGCAGGGGGCGCCACTCGACGTCGTCCCAGCCGCGTGACTCCAGCCGGCTTTGTAGTTCCTTCATCAGCAGTAACGCCAAGAAACTGCAAAACACGTGGCCTCGGATCGTGTCGTCGCAGCGATGGAAGATCGGGCGCGTGTCCAACAGCGACTTCAGGTTGCGGAACATCGACTCCACCTGCAGCAAGTCCTTGTAGCGCAATGCGACCGCGCTGGGCGTCAAGTCCGTGTTCGTTCGCAGCACCCATTTGCCGTCGAAGCGTTCCTCACCCGCCACCTTCTCCATGTCGATCGCGAACTGGCCCTCCGCCCGCAGGTACTTGCGAAAGCCCTTGTTCCCCACCAGGCTCTTCGGTCCGTGTTCCAACTGATCCGCCAGTTTCTTCAGCACGGCCTCGCGGTCGTGGCGATCCTTCGTGGCCTGTTCGTCGTTGTGACAGACGATGTACCGCCGCTCGTCGACACAAACCTCTTTCACCTTCAGCGGCGACGG
This sequence comes from Gemmataceae bacterium, assembly GCA_031362705.1. Taxonomy (GTDB): domain Bacteria; phylum Planctomycetota; class Planctomycetia; order Gemmatales; family Gemmataceae; genus JAIBBI01. The sequence goes on from JANLTA010000126.1 coordinate 1,153, forward strand.
ATCCTTGCTGTTCTTCCGCGGCCCTTGCACGACGTGATACCGTCCGGCACGCGATAACACCTCCTCGCGAATCTCCTTCACCGCGCGTAGACGTGCCCCGAGAATGTACTGCCATTTCCGCACTTCGAGTTCCCGGATCGTCTCCGCGCTGATCAAGCCGCGATCCGCCACCACGCAGACCCGTTCGATGCCGAACCGCGTACGAAGCTGATCGACCACGGGCACCAGCATGGTGATGTCCGCCGTGTTTCCCGGCAGCAAGAAGCAACACAGCGGCCAGCCGTGTTCATCGAGCACCACGCCTACGACCATTTGCTTCAGGTCCGGCCGATGGTCTTTACTGTAGCCGTGTTGACCGAGCGACTCACCACCGTTGCCCTCGAAGTACAGGCTGGTCGTGTCGAAGAAAGCCACCTGCAAGCCGCTGAACAAGTCGCGGCGGCGCGCGAACAACAATTCCTCGATACGATCCTTGCGGCAGCGCGGCCCGAGTCGTTGATCAGTCGGCTGCTCGGCCGCGGGCAATGGCTCGCCCAGCCAACCCATCGTGCGGTAAAGATGCTGCAAGTCGATCTCGTCGATGCCATCCAGGGCGTAGCGGCGACACCAGCGTTCGGCGGCCCGGTCGCTACCGGAGACCATAAGCCGATGCAAGACCGTGAGGAACAAAGCCCGCTCGATGGAGAACTCGAACCTACGACCGCGGAGGAGCGGCTCGAGCACCTGGGGAACGCCTAACTCCTGCCAGAGGCGACCGAAGACGAGCGGCGGTCCGACCCGCACGGCGACTCCAGTCTGGACGTTGTCCTGATTGGCGGCGTTGAGGATGGCGGCGTGTTCCGAAAACCTGGCACAGGAGGCAAGCAAGGCGTCGAGCTGTCCAGACGCCTTCAGGACATCGAGTCGTCCGAGGGTGGCGAGCACTTGCTGGCGGACGTGTCCATCAACCCGGAGGTTATGAACGATCTGGAGATACTCGTACCGGCCGGACTTCTTGACCCTGGCAAACATGGCGTCGCACCTAGGTGACCACTATAGGACACCACGAATGATAACGAAACAACGCCACAAAACAACTTCATATCAACATAAACAGCGCGCAAATAAAAACAACCTGTGGCACTACAACTCCACATGCGAAATCCAAAAACACGCCGTAAGTCCAATGCTGTCAACAAACGCGCCCTGGAAATCAACGGCAAACTGTCGAAGATGGGTTTGGCTCATCGCAAGAAAGCCATAGCGGCCCCAAGTTCGCGAGACCCGTGAATCGCCCCCAAGAACACGTCGAGCCGTGCTGCAGTCTTATTCGGATGAGCCCTAGCCTCAAGCCTTTTTGACTGGCGGAACGGCGGGGGCCACGTCCAACAACGGCCGTGAGGGTTGCGGGTAGCGCTCGTGGTTTTCGGCCCACCACGCCCGCCATTGGTCAAAGCTGGGGGCGCAGTTGATCAAAGAGTCGCTTTGCCACAGATTCGCGGGACGCCCCTGATCCT
>JANLTA010000160.1:0-3146 GCA_031362705.1 Gemmataceae bacterium
AGTCGATAGAACTCGAAAAACACCCGGAGATTCAAGCGGGCGACGCTTATCGTGACAAGTGCGCCAAAGCCGCGTCTGACTGTGCCGATATTCTGCCGTTATTGTTGACGCTTCGCCGGTTTCAAACCGGTCGGTTTCCGCCGCTCCCCGGCCGCGACGCCACCAGTTCGCTGGCTGTCTTTCGTCAACAAGAATTGAACACTGCGCGTCTGGCGCTGGCGGCACACATGCGGAACGGTATCGAATCCGGCGATCCGGCAACGGTCGTGGAAGGTTTTTGCGCGGCGGGCGGCTTCGGCCGATCGATCGGGGATGACCCGTGTACCGTCGCCCAATTATTTCGTGCAACGCCCGTTTGGGAACATCTGCTGTTACTGGAACGCGCGCTCGCGCAGGTCACGTTTTCGGAGCGACAGCTTGCGGATTTGGCCCGAGAACTTGAGGAGCATAATTCAGCACCTTGGCTGACGGACATGGCGCGGGGAAAGCGGGCCATGCTTAATGTGGATTTGGAAAACGTTCGGAACAGTACCAGTCCCCAAGTCGTCGCATCATACTCCGGCGCTACGAGCATCAGTTGGTTTACCCCGTATCTGACCTGGTCGCCCGGCTACATGCGAAGGCAGCAGGCGCAAATGTTGCGTCTAATGAACCGTTACGTAGACGACGTATCGCAACCCGAACCGGAGCGCACGGCGCGGCTTGCCGCATGGCGAGGTGAAGTCTCCAAAACGACGGGCCTCGTTCGAGATTTCCTGTACCACACCGAGACTCAGAATGACTACGTCTTGTGGCATCTGGCCACCGTCCGCACCACATTGGTCGGGATCGCCGCCGAGCGATTCCGCCTCCGCCACGACCGTTGGCCCGAGTCTATTGGCGAACTTGTGGATACCAGGTTGATCGGCATGCCGTTCGATCCATTTGACGCGCAACCCATTCGTTGGAAGGTCGTGCCCCAGGGTCGTGTGATTTACTCCCTTGGCACCAACCGCATCGATGATGGTGGACAGCGATTCAACCCTCACGGCCAACGACTCGATATCGTTTTCCGCCTTTTCGACCCTGACAAGCGCCGGCAACCGCCGCGGCAGGTGAAACCGAAGGAGTCAGAAACCAGCGAAACCGTTACGCCATCGGGGCCGCCATGATCAAGTGCACTTTTCGCTAATACACATTGCAGCAAAGGTAAATCTGCATGCTGTTGTTTTTTGCCTGCGCTGGAGCGTTCATGAGTTGCGCCATCTACTATCTCAATCGTAGTCTGTGCGAGGCGATGTCGTTCTCACCCGTCTTCAGGCCGTTGTCGATGAGGTCGAGCAACAACGTGTGGCCGGCCGCGAACAGCGGCCACTCCGCATCCTTGAAAACGCGATCGCCAACTTCCATCCGCTACGAGTTTGACCACGCCGGTGGACACGCGGCTTAGGCGATCCAAGATTAGACATTTGCAGTAAATCCGAAGTTGTCACCTGTGCATTCAGTGGAAATCGGCGAAGATGGACTGGGACACGTCTCGCATGGGAGTTCCAGTCAATGCGATGCCTACTGTTTATTATCTCGGCGTTTGGAATAAGCGCGAACAGCGACGGAGCGGAACCGAGGAAGGTCCGCGTAATCGACGCCACCGGTCAGCCGGTCGCAGGTGCGTTGGTGTGGGCGTCAATAAAAGGCTATGACGACCAACATCAAATGAAGGAAACGCCACCCCTAATGACCGATGCCACAGGGCATGTGATGTTTCCGGCAGCGGCGGCCGGTGAGAAATCTCACCTAAGTTATCTTGCACGCGATGCGGCCAGCCGCGTCAGCGCCGGCAGCCAATTCGATTACCAATGGGGCGACGAAGAACAATCCCAGGATTACACGAAGATTGTGCTAATGGAAACCAGGGAACTCCGCGGCCGCGTCGTGGATGAGAGCGGTGCACCCCTGGCTGGCGTGACTGTCACGCCGTGGATGTTCGATCGCAAGTCACCGCAACCGCCGAAAGGCCCACGGATGCCCAGACAGATCATCATGCCAGTTTGGTTAGGGACGCACTTTGCTGGCCGTAGCGACAAGGATGGCAATGTGACGGTGCGCGCACCGCCGACGGATCATGGCGTGGCAATCTACGTAGATGAACCCGGACACGATAAGGCAAAATGGGTTCATCCCATGGGATGCCCACTAAACATCGTGGTGCGAAAGCGAGGTATAGCCTTGATTAAGGTGTCTGGCGTTGATCCGAAATCACCAGGTTGGCGAATGTGGCACATTGCACCGATGGCAACGCGGGTCGAAAAAGCAATCAACGAAACCACCGTCTCAATGTACGATGGCGGCAAATGGCCCGACGATTCCGAGTTCAAACCAATTGGACTGCTTCCAGGTTCTTATCAATTCACTGTCCAGAACGATGGCAGCCAAAGCGAGATTTTGATCGAACCGGTGACGTTTGAAGTGAAAGTCGGCGAAACGACGGAAGTGAACGTCAAGTTTCAACCGGCGGCCAAGGTAACTGGAAAGGTCGTGCATCCGACAACTGGCGAAGGCATCGGCGGTGTCACGATCACAGCCAATGTCGGTGACGGCAAGGGCAACCAGGGCAACTACGCCGGGCAAATCAAGACGGCAAGCGATGGCACATATTCAGTTTTCGGACCAGCGGGCTGGTACATCCTAACGGTCACGGCGACACCGGATGGTGTCGCCGTACCTAGACACGCCACGGGACAAATGGGACATAGCCAACCCGTCCAAGTCGACCTTGGGCAAACGGTCCAAGCCAACCAGATCTCCCTGGTCACGTCCGTTGACATAGCCGGACAGGTCATATTCGCCGATGGCAAGCCAGCGCCATCGACCGCGCTGATATACAAGATGGACATACGCAGTCAAAAGATCTCCACGGATGCCGACGGCCGGTTCGTAATCAAGAACATACCCATTGATGACGCCGTGTCGCTTCACGTCCGATCCGGAAAAGCCGTCAATATGGCGGAGACAATAGCGGCTCAGGACGTCACTGGTCCGATCACGATCAAGCTCGACGAACAAAACGCGAGTGGTGCGATCGGGATGGTCAAAGACAGTAAAGGCCGACCCGTTGAAGGGGCCAAGGTCGCGCTTGGCTTCCGGCTCCGCGGGGTAGGGCGTGAAAA
>JANLTA010000164.1:0-6953 GCA_031362705.1 Gemmataceae bacterium
CCGCACTGGAAATGCGGTATACGGCTTAAACCGTATCAGGAGTTCGAATCTCCTCCTCTCCGTTCAAAACACTGATAATCATGCTATTTCCCGTAGAAACCGGCCAGTTTGGTCGGTTTCTTTTTTGCGCTAGTTGAGACACGTCGAGACACGACTAGTCACATGAAGCCGCAGTAGGCCGCCTAAAGTTACATGCCGGGTTACATGCAGGAACCCGCCTTGGAGCTACGAAAATGGCGAGTCTTCAGAAGATCACCTACGTCTATTGGATCGACCGCGAGGGCCGTCGCGTGAAGCGAGGCACTCCGGGAGCAAAGAAAGTCACCGAGGAAAGCGCGAAGTGGTATGCCTGCTGGAAGGACGGTTCGAGACAGCGCCGCGTCCCGCTGGCCACAGACAAGTCGGCATCGCAGGCCATGATGACTGACCTGCTTCGAACCAAAGATCGGGTGAAGGCGGGGCTCGTCGATCCCTTCGATCTCAACAATCCCATCGAGCCACACATCACCGACTATCTTGCCTCCATCGCGGCGTCGGGCAAGGTGAAGCAGGGAAAGTACCTTGCGGAGAAAGAACGCATTCTGAGATTGATCCTCCGCCGAGCCAAGGTGCGAGCCCTGGCCGATCTTAACGGGGCGATCATCGACCGCTACATGGACGGCCTTAAGTGCTCAGTTGGAACGAAGCGAATCCACCACACCACAATCAACGTCTTTGCCGACTGGCTCGTCACCAAGCGACGGTTGCCGTCAAATCCGATCACGAGTGTGGCACGACCAGAGGGCACGACAGCCAAGACCCGACAGCGCAGGGCACTAAAGCCAGACGAACTTCAGCGGCTACTCAACGCGGCCCGAGAGCGCCCACTGCATGACGCCTTGTATAAGCCGCGTGGGAAGTCCAACCGCGGAAAGAAATTGGCCAAGAGGCCAGCAAGCCTTCGTACCGACGTACGACAACGCTGTATTCAAATAGGCCGCGAGCGGGTGTTGATTTACAAAACGGCCATCTACACTGGCCTTCGCAAGAACGAGATAACTCAACTTCGAGTGAAGCATCTCAACCTTAGTCGCAAACCGTACGCAGGTCTTGATCTGCCAGGCGAGTTCACCAAGAACGGTGACGCAGCCCAATTGCTCCTATCATCTGATTTCGCCAAAGAGCTGAAGGCATGGATCGCGGACACCTGCAAGACGCCCGAGGCCCGACTTTTTGTCGTTCCCAAGAACATGGTTCGGATAATGAAGAAAGACCTGGAGTTCGCGAAGCTGTCGTTCAAAGATGACCGAGGTCGTGTCGCCGACTTCCACTCACTCAGAAAGACCGCCGGGACGATGTTGGGGGTTGCGGGGGTGCCCGCGAGAATCCGTCAGCTATTCATGCGTCACAGTGATATTCGCTTGACGCTAGAAACCTACGACGATGAAACTTTCTCACCGCTCGACGAGGCCGTGCAGGCTCTGGAGAGACTGGCACTTAATTAGGAGTCCACCGATGCTCGGGAGGGGCATCGGTAAGCCAAAGCTTGGGCGTGTTGGCGATCTTCTCGATCCGCTCTCGCTTGAATAACGGACGACGCCGGATTTTCACTTCGCCGGTGTCGATCCCCTTCGACTTCCACATCGAACGCCAGCGGTCGAGCGTCCGTGAGGAGCACTTGAGCAGTTTGCAGACTTCGAGTTTGGACAGCAGGTCTAACATTTCTTCCCCAAAGGGCTGAGCCGTCGCTGCGTTCGCGCTTGCATGATGCGGTGGAGCCTTAGCCCCGCTTTGACGATTCGCGCGAGGCGACGAACCATCCTTATCCGTGCCTCAGCAGCGATCGTCGGGAAATGACGCTTCACGAAGGTCTCTGCAACCTTCAGCGATACGTCGTTGATAAGCCAACCTGGCATCAGCGGCCTCAACTTTAGTTTTGACGGAAGTTTTGGTTGACGGGCTCGCCGGTCAAGAACTTCCGCTCGATGTACAGCCAATGGAACAAACGCATCAGCGCCATTCGTTCCTCTTGGTCCCGCAGTCCTGCCGTGGCGATGGCCAAATAACGGGTGGTGTCCGCAAGGCGCGCTTGGCGCACAGATTCTCTCAAGGAAGTTCCCATAACGTTTCTGGCGTCTGCCGCGTGCTTCGCGGCAGTTTTGACTTGGGCGCGGTTCAGAAAGAACAACGCCACGCCACTAGCCACTAGCACCCAGAACATGACAACTGCGTCTCCGATCATGACAGCTTCTCCGGGGCATGCCGCAGGATTTCCACGAAGGCGGCTACCAGTGCCTTACGCCAGCGTTGTTTGGTCCGTTCCGGCAGGTTTGTGCCGTAACGATCTACGAAGCCACTGGCGTGTTGTGCGGCCAGTTGCATTTGCTCTTCGCCATCCGGCGATCGGTTTCGCCGGAGATCGTACCAGCAGTTCCATGCCACGAAGAAGAAGAGGCCGCCCGCGATGCAACTCAGCGGGACCAGTAAAATGACATAGTTGTGATCAGGTGCTATCACCGCTTGCCTCCTTATGCTCGATGTCTGTCTGTGGTTGTGCTTGTTTCAACTGAATGGTCAGTCGGAATTTCAGCCAATGGCACCGGATGATTTCCGCAATGCACGCGGACAGGGTGGCGATGACCAACAGACGTTCCGCACCCGCTGGAAGAAAGTGACTGGCGAGGTCTCGCGCCGCCGGGACGGCGGCAACAAAGATCGGGACTACGATTGCGGCAACCACCATGGGAATCAGCGCGTTTACGGCTTCCTTGCGGATTGCCCGTATTCGGCTCAAAGGATTCAACAGCATTTTCGACTCCTTAAGAAGAGGGGCGTGGGCATCGCCCCGTTGGTTAGACCGTCGTATTGAACGCCTGCCCGCACGCCGGACAGGTTACTTTCAGCCCACCCATGATGGGGGTTGAAGCGTTGTGGATACAGGCACGACACAGCTTGACTCCGCAACATTGGGACAGCACAAAATCGTGCGGCCTTGAGCATTGTCGGCAGCTGTTCGCCTTTTTGTGTGCGTCGTGAGCTTTCTTTGCGAGGAAAGCCAACGCCGCGATCGGTAGATGAAACATCACTGCTCTCCTTTTCGGTGCGGATATGGGCATAAGCCGAACTCCGCTGCCTTGGTGTTGATGAAAACCTCTGCCTCTTCAACCTCGCGCGACGACAGTGTGCCGTCGTTACGGTGTTCCTCAAGCCAGCCGTGGATGTAACGGAAGGCCTGAAGACGACTGAGTTTGTCCGACGATCCCTTAGCGGCTCGCCACTGAAGTACAAAAGCCACCAACAGTGCGGCCACCACCACGTAGATTCCCGCGATGGCTTCCGTCGGCAAGGTCATCCGAAGATGCTCGATTCGCTGCCAGTATGCAGAATCCATGATGACTCCTATCGCCTGATAGGCAGGCGGTTTGCGGGCCTGTAGTGCCACGCCTTTTCATGTCAGTGGAGTGCTTGGGGCCGCCGGCCATTCGCGGACAACACTCCTATGGCGGCGATTAGCTCTGCGGGGTACGGTTCGCGCATCGGGCGCCCGATCTGCACTGGCGGACGAGGAGTAGGGCTCACCACCAACCGGGCTCTTGGAAAGAAGCGCGTACCCTTCTTTTTTTTCGTGACGTAATGGATCAGCCCGAGCCACGCGCTGAAAAGAACAAGAACCTGTATTAGCTCCACAGCTGTCTCCCTCGCCATTTGGCCATGCTGATGCCAGTCACAGCACCGAACACTGTGCCGAGTGGGCGTTGCTCGGCGCGGTTGTTGTCATTTGCCCGTGAGGGCTCCGAATGCGGCGGCGATCAACTCGCCAATCGCCTTCACTCCATCGATGATGATGGTGATCATCACTTTCTCCTTTGCATGTACTTCGCCACCCCGATGCCGACAGCGGCACCGAGCATGGCGCTGATTATGGTTGCGGTAAACACGCCCCGCTCCTCCTTCTGTTTGCGTTTGAGTCGTTACATTTCCCTGCCGCCTTGCTCCAGTTCTGGTTGCTGCGCTTCCTGCGTTGCTTCGCCTTGTTCCGGTGCCTCCTGGCTTGGTGCTAGCTCGCTCTGCTCCGGCGTGGACGTTTCGACGCCGTATTCCGGTGTTGGTGTTGTTTGATTTGGGCCGTAGACCGTGAACGCTGACCCGCTGAATAGCGCCGCAGCCAATTCAGTGGCACCCTGCCTTCCGAGCCGCCCCAGTTCGGCCCCGATTTCGGGCCCGAAGTTTTGCAGTCCTGGCGTCAGGTCAGTGGTTGACTCATCCTTGAGAATGTCCATAAAAGTTCGACCAGCCATCTCGCACCCACCTTTCGTGTTTGGGCTTACAATCGTTGCGTCACTAGATACGCGAGGAACGCCGTCGCTCCGAAAAAAAGCAGTGACCCCACGGTCATGTTCGTGCGGTCTTCCGCTTCACCCGGGGCCTGCACCATCGTGGAAATCGGTGGCTCGTAGTATCGAACCAGCGTCGTGCAGATCGGCGGCACGCCGGGAGTGAAGGTGATTGCTGTGCGTTGCGGAAGCGTTAGGATTTCTTCGGGCTTGTAGAGCTTCCGGCCATGCTGAGCCCAATTATCGTTTTTGTTGAACGACTGGGTGTTGCTCCATTGCCCTTGTTGCGACGTTTGATGCGACGTTCCACTGCTACTCCCACCACTGTCGATGACGATAGTTGATTCGCCGAGGCGGTTGCTCACCTGTTCGGCGGTTTGAAGATCGTTCACGCCAAAGTAAACCTGCGTGACGTTGCTGAGCAGTGTCTGTTCCTGGCCATTAGGAAAGCATTTTTTGATTTGCCCCACAGACTGGAAAAAAAACTTTAACTTGATCCCGTACCCACGGGCCATATCCACAGCGGAGTCGATCACGCTCATGTGCCCAAGACTTGAGGCCTCATCTAAGACGAAGTGAACTTTGTTTTTTTCCTGCAAGCCACCATGCATAACTGTCCGTATCAACGTCCCAATCCAAAGCCGAAGTAAGGGGGCTTGTGCGGGCATGTGCTCCGGGGGGATGATCAAATAAATGGTCATCTTGCCCTTGCGCAGTTCAGCGGGTGTAAACGTGCTTTCAGTGGTGCTTCTGGCAACCGCCGGCGTGTCGAGGAAGCACACAAATCGGTTCGTCGTAGTGAGTGTCGATGAGAGCTCCTTGTCCTTGTAATGCAACAACTGACCGCCCATTCGTGCGAGCATCCCGCCCCACGCATCCGACTTGCACATGAGCTTGACGGCCTGGGCGAACTTTTCGGGGTCGGTGAGCAATCGCCTAACGGTTTGCAACGAGCGATCGCCCGGTTCGCCGTAATAAACGACGAGTGCAATGAGTGCCGTGAGGATGAGCTCGGCGGAATCTGCCCAGTGAGGGTCTTTTTCCTCACCGGTTCGGATTACCAAAGCGTTAGCCATGGAGCGGCACTCATCTAGGGCCGTGTCCGAATTCTTGTCAATGCAATCGAGCGGGTTAAAGGTGTCCGGTGACTGCGTTGTCATCTTCAAAGGGTCTAAAACCACAACGCGATGACCAAAGACGCGACAGCGATGCTCGGCAGTGAGGCGTTTAAGCTCCCCTTTGAAGTCCACCGCGACAGTTGACTCTGGGCACATGAGGAGGTCAGTTACTACGAAGTAAACGCCCTTTCCCACTCCAGTAGGCGCGCAAATCATCGTGTGAACAGCGTTCGGCAACCTTACTAAAGACAGCTCGCTTCTGCCAAATGCTGATAGAAACTCTTCGCAAGCCCGTTTAGGGTCGGCGCTTGAACTGAACAGCGCCAGGATGGCTTTGGGCAATGATTTGGGGCCGGGATTATTCAGTTGCCCAAGAATCAAACCCGAGTCGGCATTGAGCATTCCCGCGTTAGTCAGGTCTTCGGCATTCGCCCAGCGTGCCGTTCCAAATGCGGTTCGGACTACCCGAGGCATATTGGCGAAGATGCCTAGCAGTGCAAGGCCGGCGACGGCATACCCAACACCGGCAAACTTGCTCACCGTGACGAAGGCGCAAAAAGCCAACATCAGGATGGAGCCCATCATCAAAGCGCGGGGGAGCTTATACATGGTCTTGCCCCCCAGTCGTGTCCGCTGCATTCAGCCATTCAGTGAACTCAGCATCCGGCCGCTTCGTTTTCTTAAACGCCCGGATGAGTCCAAGGAGCTTGTATGCTGTATCGCTGGCGTGCTTCAGTTCGGTGGTGCCGGGGGGAATACGAAGGCTAGCGCCGGCGACACGGAGGTGACTCGCTCGGGCAGGCCGCTTCCGCGCGACGTGTTGTCTTACGGTGCCCTTAGCGATCTTGTTTGCCTTGAGTTGATCGAACAATTCATGCCGACGCTGAATTGATGGCTCTGCCGCCAATGCCGTACCATCATCCACGCCCACACAACCACCCGGAATCATCTGGGCCTTGATCGTGGCATCCAAGTTTCGCTGCATTTTCAACCAGCGGCTAAAGAGGCTTGGCGAGACGCCCATGATTTTCGCGGCGTCTTCCTGTGTCCCGCCCCCGACTTTTAGCAGCAATGCAGCCTGCTCGATCAAATCCCGAAGGCAGCCGTTGTCGCGAAGGGTGTTTGTCGCGATGGCCATTTCGAGTAGCTTTTTCGCGTTCTCATCGGTGACGATCTTCCCGCGAAGCACCTTTAAGCCGATCTGTCGGGCCGCTAGAATACGGTTCCAGCCGATGACATCGACGAACATGTCCACTTCACTGGGGTGGGGAGCAACGATGATGTCTTCAAGCTGTCCGACAATCGGATATGACTCAGCGATGGCAGAGACGTGGCTTTGATTCACCGTCCGCTGGATGAGGGGGGCTACGATGCGGTCAAGAGCGATGTCGCAGGACTCAGAATCCAATTGGCTCTTCATGGCAACCTCGGCGACGGATGGGTATCGCGTTCCGTCAGCCGCCAGATTAACCTTGTAGACAAAATACCTTCATAACACTTGCTTTTCAGTATCCTTCAGTAA
>JANLTA010000172.1:0-10694 GCA_031362705.1 Gemmataceae bacterium
CAATCCGCACCGTCGCCATGACTCGACTCTCCTGCGTGAATGTCCCTCCGACATCACGCAGAAAGAAATACGAGCCATGCCCTCATAGCGCAAGCCCACTCAAATTGCCAGGATTACCCATAAGTGCGCGCTGGCCCTGTCGGTCTCTCAAGTCGTTATTGACGAAGCCTCAGTGGGCGATCCGATTGAGGTGCAAAAACGGCTCGCAGTGATTGGTGGCCTTCCAACCCTTGCGGTCACGGTAGACGCCGAGGCCCTGACGAACGCCGTCATGGCTGCGGGCATCCTCCCACCACATGCGTTCCCTGACGCCGCACATGTTGCTGTGTCAGCAGTTCACGCTGTTGACTATCTGCTAACATGGAATTGCAAGCATTTAGCCAACGCGCAAATCGCGCGCAGAATAGCACTCGTGTGCGAGAATCTGGGGCTCCGGATGCCGATCATCTGTACGCCCGAAGAACTGATGGGAGCCTAGCGTCATGTGGGAAGACCCAATCGTTGCGGAAGTTCATCGGGCCCGCGAAGCACTCGCGGCAAAACACAACTTTGACATTGGATCGTTTTTCGCTGACCTCCGGAAGCGTCAAACGGCGTTAGGCGAACGACTGGTGCGTCCGAAAGAACTGCTGAACCAGCCACTGAAGCCAACCGGGGCCGGCATTCCGGTTTCTCAGAGTTCAAAGTCGCTGGAGGCGGCCCCGGCGGCTGAACTTTAGCGTTCGGCTCACTTTGCTTGCAGCACGAACCAGTTTTTGGGGCAGCCGGTGGCGGCATCGAAGCTTCGGCCGAGCCACACGTTCGGAGCAATCTGGCGGAGTTCGTCGCGGACGTTACCGAAGATCGGAGCATTCGGCGCGTACTGCATTGTGAGGCAGGGCTGCCCGTCGATCCAACTTGGCTCCACGCGGGTGTCGGCAGAGACGGCCTGGACGCCGCCGAGCCAGCGGTTGGTGAAAGTGCCGTCGTCGTGAAAATTCTTTCCCTTCCAGGCGATCCCCTGCAGGCGAGCCTTGACGCGCGGTTGCTTGCCGTCGGCGTAGAGTACCGTACCCCTCACGGAACCGTGGGGGGCGCAGGCGACGGTACCGTTTCGGAAAAGGGCCTCCCAGCAACAAGGTGTGGTCGCGCGGAACGCGGCGCCTGGTTCGCCGGCGAAGGTCGGGCAAGTGAAGGCGAGGGCCGCAACGGCGGTAAGGAGCGGTTTCATTCGCAATTGTGATTTCTGCAGTGGGGTCGGCACCGCGATGGTTTCGAACTTGCCTGGGGCGCGTCCCCACCATCATCGAATGAACGTCACAGAATGTTGAAACGACTTCTTGTGTTAGCAGTCGTCGTTATTGGCACTGAATGGATCATTCCGTTGTTCTGGGCTGTGCGGTTCCGGGTAAATCCAATCGTCGAATCAGGCGCTCCATCTGACCGGGGCGGGCACGTCGTGTAGTTTGAAGACAACCGGATGATTTCCCCGGCAGGTGAGCGAGGCGTTAGCTCAATAGCGAGGGGGACGTGCATGACCCGCGTGAGGATTGCCCTGATCACTGGAGTGTGCGCGGCGGCCGCGGTCTGCGGCACCTGCTGGGTCACGACGATCCAAGATCCAGGGCGGTTCATCTTCTTGCCCGCCGGCGACGTCGGACTTGGGTTCCGCTCGTTCGCGGGTCGGCTAGAATGGATCGAGTATGCCTCGTGGGATCCAGCACATTTGGACACACCGTGGTGGTCGATCCCGTGGTGGTCGGTGATCGGTGCGTTGGCGTTGGGAATGGTAGCGTGCGCATGGCCACGGAAATCGCGGCCTGCGGCACGAGACGCTGTAACTGACCGGGACGGATCCGGCGCGGTATGACGGTTCGGGAGAGATGTTATGCCCAGCGAGGTTCGGCCCGTCAGCCTAGCCGAGCGTTCAGCGGCGGAGGCGGTCTCAACTCATCACGTTAGCGGAGGATAGGTGGCCATCGACATACTTAATGAACTTGCACGACTCATCGAGCACGAGCGTGACGCCCTACTCGCTGAGTGGCGGGCGCAAGTTCGGGCGCTCCCCGCGGCGCGGGATCTCGACGTGCCGACGCTCAACGATCACATCCCCCACCTTCTGGCCGAACTTGCAACCGCCCTGCGAGCCGGACCGGACGAGACGATTGCCGAGGCACTTCTGGACGGCAGTCCGCCCGCCCACGGCTTGCAGCGGGTCAAAGACGCATTCGACATCGAAGAGGTCGTTGCCGAGTACAACATCCTGCGCGGCTGTATCCACGACTTGGCCGAGCGCAACGGCTTGAGCATGCAGGGAAAGCCGTTCCACGTGCTCAACCGTGTCCTAGATGGCGCAATCGGATTGGCCGTGCGTTCGTTCGCTTCCCAGAAGGCGCTCGAAGTCCAGCATCGCCGGGAGGAATATTTGGCATTCGTGGCCCACGACCTTCGCACGCCATTGAGTGCCATATCTCTAACCGCGCGGGTGCTCGAATTACTCCTCGCGCGGGACCGTTCCGAAACCCCCGAGACGACCCAAAAGTTCAAGACCCTCAACCGGAATGTGCAACACCTTCAGGATTTGATCGGAAAGGTGCTTCTGGAGAACACGAACCTGGAGACCGAGGTTGGCGTCCAATTGGAGCGCCGACGATTTGACTTGTGGCCTTTGGTTGAAGCCCTCATTCATGATCTCCACCCGGTCGCCGGGACAGACTCGACTCGCCTGGTAAACGCGATTCCCGAGGATTTCGTCGTCTACGCCGATGCCAGTTTGTTGCGACGTGTGTTCCAGAACTTGATCGCCAACGCGATCTCCTACACGCCGCGTGGGGAGGTCGTCATCGGGGCGAGCGCGACGGGCGAGGGCGGCACCGCCGAGTGTTTCGTCCGCGACAATGGCGAGGGCATACCGGAGGACCGCCGCCTAACCGTGTTCGACAAGTACGAGACGGACTCCGAGAAGCAGGGCGGGTTGGGGCTTGGTCTCGCCATCGTCAAAACTTTCGTGGAAGCCCACGACGGAGTGGTGACCGTGGAAAGTGAGCTCGGTGTCGGCACTACATTCCGGTTTACGCTCCCAGGACGACGGAGTTAGACGTCGAACCTACCCTTGAGACAGTCTTCAGCCCGCCTCCCGGCAGCCATGAACAGTATCCATCCGCTACAGAAGACCGCAGGGGGCACGTAGCGGTTCCCGAATGTGTAGCTGGCTCGGCCCCCGCCGCTGCTGAGCGTCATCGTTAGCCGAGCGAGAAACCGATGTCAAAGGTGAAGTCGGTATTTCTTGATTTCGTTCGACTGGTCGTGAAGGGCGACGTCGACGAAGTGTCTCGCTGTTTGGCGGCCAATCCCGTTTTTGCCACTGCGTTGTCTGAGGTTGGTGCAACACGCCAAGACGCATCAACTTACTTTTTTCGCGAAATTGCACACTACGTTTACGTCGGCGACACGGCTCTCCATATGGCTGCGGCCGCGTTTCGGCGTCCGGTCGCAGAACTTCTGGTTGCGCACGGGGCGGATTGCCGCGCGAAGAATCGCCGCGGAGCCGAACCCCTTCACTACGCGGCAGATGCCAACCACTGGGATCCGACGGCACAGGTGGATACGATCGAGTACCTCTTGTCAGTTGGCGCAGATCCTAACGCTGTGGACAAGTCCGGCGTGACGCCCTTGCACCGCGCGGTGCGTTCGCGGTCGTTGCCTGCGGTCCGCGCGCTACTGGATGGCGGTGCCGACCCGAGAGCGCCGAACAAGGCCGGGTCAACGCCCCTGCATCTCGCCGTTCAGACCACTGGGCGAGGAGGGAGCGGTTCCGAGCACGCACGCCAGCAGCAGACGGGTATCATCAAGCTACTGCTGGAACGCGGCGCACGCCCGACCGACAAAAACGGGCAAGGCAAACAGGTGCGTCAGGCGGCGACAAGCGAGTGGATTCGTGCCTTGCTGATTGGAGGTTCCGGCTAACCAACGGCTGAAGCAGGCCGGTAGTGTCTCAGTTTGGTTTTCTTCGTGCTTCCTTTGTGACCTCTGTGTCTTTGTGGATGGTCTTAAGAACTCACCACAAAGACACAAAGGAAAACACAAAGAAGATGAAGTCACTTCGTACCGTCAATTTCTCGCGCCGTGGCAAATTGAGACACTACCAGATGTCCGATCCGCCATCCCGACTTATTTTCCGAGCTTCAATGCCTTTTCAGGCGGCCCCGGCGGCTTAGATTGAATGTTATCTCTCTCCATAATTGGGGCGGCATTGGTCGCATTAACAATGGTAACGAAATCAACATCCAAGAAGACGACGAAACCCAAGGCCGCGAAGGCCAAAGCGGCACCCGCTAAGGCCAAGAGTACGACGGTGACTCTGGAAGAAACCATGCGGCAACTGAAGTCGCTGGGTAACGCGGGTGTGCGTACACAAAACGCCAAGAGCGGGCCTTTGGGAAGCGGCGCCGGGGCCAATCAGTTCGGCGTCTCACGCGGAGACGTTCGGAACCTGGCAAAGAAGATCAAATCCAATCACGAATTGGCAATGTCGCTGTGGAAAACCGGCAACATTGACGCCCAGTTCTTGGCGACACTCCTGA
The DNA here is from genome assembly GCA_031362705.1 of Gemmataceae bacterium. Taxonomy (GTDB): domain Bacteria; phylum Planctomycetota; class Planctomycetia; order Gemmatales; family Gemmataceae; genus JAIBBI01. The sequence continues at coordinate 4,563 of JANLTA010000172.1, forward strand.
TCAAAGTCAATCTCCTGTCTGCCAATGAGATGGAGCGAATGGTGAGGTCCGTCTCATGGGTGTGGGTGGCCGATTGGCTCCACTCCTATGTCGTGAAGGAACATGCGGACAGGGAGACTCTTCGCAAGAAATGGATGACGTCGGATAACCGCTGGACGGCCCGTGCCGGATGGCAACTGACAGCCGGGCGTGTCGCAAAAAGCCCGGAAGGACTCGACCTGGAAGCGTTGCTCGATCGCATCGAGAAGAAAATGGGCGGGGCGGCTTCCGAAGTGCAATGGACAATGAACTGTTGCCTTGCCGAAATCGGCATTCACTTCCCTAATCATCGAAAGCGAGCGATTGCAATTGGTGAAAAGCTGAGCATCTATCGCGACTATCCTTGTTCCAAAGGATGCACGTCGCCATTCGCCCCGATCTGGATTAACGAAATGGTGAATCGGAAGAAGTGAACCAGGGCACTGTCGCCCAAGACGGATAAAGATACAGCACAGTCTTTCAGCGCGGCCGCCGCTGCTGAGCTTGGTCGTTCGGCGACGGAAGAGGTAGCCAATGAGCGCATGGGGGACTGGCATCTTCGCGAACGACATGGCGGCCGATGTTCGGGTCGCATTCCGGCGGAAGACTGACGATGGAAAAACGCCGACGGCCGCGCGGAAGGAAATGCTGCAAAAGTTGAAGCCGGCCCTCGCGGACTCCGACGATGGGCCGATCATTTGGCTCGCCCTGGCTGCCACGCAGATCGAATGCAATTGCCTTGAGGAATTGGTCCGCACCAAGGCCCTCTCTATCATCGACGCCGGCGGTGACATCGAGCGCTGGCGTGAGACTGGTGACCCAAAGTTAGTGAGTGGACGCAAAGCCGTGCTGGCGCGTCTCCGAGCAAAGCTCGCCAAGCCACAGCCGAAGTCCAAAGCGCCCGCGAAGCCCAAACTCAAGCCGAAATCGAAACGATTCGTCGAGAAGAAAGCGAACTTCCCGCTTGGCGAAGTGTTCGCCTATCGGCTGGCTTCCGGCACCTACGTGCTCCTTCACGTCGTCCATTACAGCGGCGACCGAGATTTCGGCTTCATCCCCGTGTTCGCGCTACTGGATTGGCGCGGCAAGAGGCTTCCCACTGCCGACGAGGTTCGTGCGCTCCCGTTGAAGACGAAGGCAGATTTTACCTTCGGCCCTAACTGGCCGTGGATGATCGAGGTGTGTCGGCAGAAGGAGAAGGACTTGCCCGCGGACCGTGTCGTACGCCTCGGCGTGCTTCGCGATCGCCATTGCGACAAAGTGTCGGGCGGCTACTCACTGGGCTTCTGGAATTCGTTGGACCGAAACTTCGAGTACGGTTTGGGTTGGAAATAAACAGCAGGGCTAGTTCGGCCGGCTGAAACTTCGACGAGGACTTCGCACATGAACGAACGCGGAGAAAACCGGTTGCCGACAGGCCTCAAATGGGTGCTGATTTATCAGTGGATTCTCGTCGTGATCGGCGTGTTCTTTATTCTGACGTATGTTCGGCTCTTCTTTGCTTACAACGAAATTGCCTTCATATCGTATGTCGTGGTCCTCGCAGGCGGAGCATTGGCGATCTCCATTGCTTCGGTTGGCATGATGAGGCGAAGTCAGCGTGCGGTTGTCTTGGGCATGATTTGCCATCTACTTCTTGCAGTTTTGAGTTTGGTCGGATTGATCGGCTTCTTTGTTGTGGGTGTGCTTGCGTCGTCGGGCGGTCACGAGGGTAAAGCTATGTATCCATTGTTCCTAATGTTTGCCCTGATGTGGTCGCCGTTCATTTTGATTTCCGGCTGGGCGTTCCGATATCTCCGTGATTTGCCGGAGTGACCCAAATGGCACGTCACCAATCGCCGCACCTGACCGTGGCGGGCATTGCGCGGTATGACGGTACTGCGGGATACCACAATGCATAGTCGAGTTCGGCACCGGCCGGTAAGCTCGGAGTTTTCTGGCGACGAAATGGGAGCAAACCAATGGGTGAGCGTTGTGCAAAATGTAGCTCTGAGAAGATCATCCCGTTTGTGGGGATCATGGATCAGGGTCAGTACTCGGACGGCCGGCTCAAGGCTCATGTCGGGTACACGAATCCGGAGGCGTGGCTGTTCAAAGGTCCAGTCTTCGCCAAGCTGACTGCGACCATCTGCGGCGAGTGCGGACATACCGAGCTAACCGCCGAGAACCCTGCTGCCGTTTACGAGGCGTACCTCGCCGCGAAGGCTAAGGCTGAAGAGGTTTGAAGAGGTGATGCTGCTGACAGCGACGCTGCGCATTCATAGCGGGTAGTCATTACACATCGGAGAAACAATGTTACAAGCGAAGCAACCAGGCCAACTTAAAGACGGCGCCAAATGCAAAGTCGTTGGCGGCACGCATGAAGGCAAATCCGGCACGGTACGAGACATTAATACTAGCAAGACGGGGCATGTGACCATCACGGTCGTGCAGTCGAATGGGGAGAGATTCAAGACGCTTGCTAAGAATGTGGTTATCCAGAAATAGATGCATACGCCGAGGTTGCTAAATGGAAAACGAAGTGTCGCGAAAATGCGTGGAATGTCAGGGACAAATGTCTGCGATCGTCATCATGGACAAGTACCGCCAGGGGCTAACCAAACACCGGGACACGATGCCGCTGGAGTACCGTCTGCCGGACGATCACCTGAGTTTCTGGACCGGCAAATATCCAACGGCCGGCGAGGTGAAGGCTTTCATGTGCGCAAACTGCGGCCGCATCGCCCTGTACGGTGGCAAGCCGGAGGGCGTGGCAGATGATCTGTCTGTTGGGGACGGGCGTGGCGAGTCAGCATCACATCTGAGGTGATCACATGGAAATCCAACGAACTGGTTCGCAGCCCTCTGGCAAAGGTCCCGCCGATTGGTTCACGGGCGCGGTGCGGATCGACCCGCTGTTTGATCGGGGCGAGCCGGCGCGTGTTGCTGGTGCGAGCGTCACCTTCGAGCCGGGCGCGCGGACGGCATGGCACACGCATCCGCTTGGCCAGTCATTGATCGTGACGGCCGGCTGCGGCTGGGCACAGCGGTGGGGCGGGCCGGTCGAGGAAATCCGGCCGGGCGATGTGATCTGGTTTCCTCCCGGCGAAAAGCACTGGCACGGCGCGACCGCCACCACGGCAATGACACACATCGCTATTCAGGAGAAGCTCGACGGCAAAGCAGTTGATTGGATGGAAAAGGTCAGCGATGAACAGTACAAAGGCTGATCCCGGCGAATCATACCGAATGGCCTTGATTGGTAAGGTTGGGTGGCCGGGGCAGATCCGATGCCACGGAACATCGTCAGAGTCATTGGCGATTCACCGGGGCTTCGCAAAGCCTCAACCCCGGCCACCAAACAAATCAATGCGAGTCGATATCGTAGGGGCGGGAATTAACTCGCAGTGTTCATTCCGCGCAGTTCCAGCTCCTCGATGGTTCGCGGCCAATCGTCCTTGAGCAAGCGTGACAGCGAGCGGTCGGCGAGGACTTTGCCGCCGGTTTGGCAGCGGGGGCAGTAGTTTGTTTCGTTGTCGGCATAGGTGATGCGTTGCACGGCAGTTCCGCAGGTCGGGCACGGCTTGCGGTAGCGGCCATGCACAGCCATGCCATCGCGAAAAGCTGTCACTTTTTCGGGGAAACCGTCGCCGGCTTCATCACGCAGCCGTTGCAACCATTCACTGAGCACGGTTTGAGTGGCTTCAAACAATCGCTGCACGTTGGCATCACTCAGTTTTTGCGACAGCGCCAACGGCGACATTCCTGCACGGTGCAGAATCTCATCCGAGTATGAGTTGCCGATGCCACTGAAGATGCGCGGATCTGTCAGGGAACGTTTGAGCGTGTGGTTCTCGCGCTGAAGTGCGGCGCGAAACTGTTTCTCGGTCGCTTGCAAAACTTCCAGGCCGCCTGGATTGTGTTGGGCCAGGGCAGCTTCACCGCGAACGAGCGTCAACGATGCCCGGCGCTTGCTACCGGCTTCGGTGAGCGTCAGCGTGCCGGTCGGGAAATCGAATGCTGCAAGGCCGATCTTGCCCGGCGGCTTTACACCAAGTGGCTTCCAGTGAAGCCGCCCGGCGATCATTAGATGCAACACCAGGAACAGGTCACCTTCCAGAGCGAAGACGACGCGCTTGCCCAACCGGCGCAGGCCGACGATAGACTTGCCGTGTGTTTCGTCAATGGGTGGCTCAACGCTGCGAAGGAGAAATGGATTCAACAGGCGAATGCGCTGGAGTACTTGCCCACCGATCCGCGGCTGCAGGCACTCCAGGTACACCACAATATCAGGAAGTTCGGGCATGAAAGCGCGGGCCGACTATGGTTTGCCCTTCTCGGCCGGCTTGACTTCTTTCTTTTCCGGCTGCGGCTCGAAGATGACCGTGACCTTCGTTCCCAGCGGCGGAATGCGTTCTTTGAACGCCTCGAATGATCGGTCGTCGTCCAAGTCCGAGCTTTGAATCGGCAAGTCAAGCATTGCCGTGGCGAAGTTCGAAACGCAAACGACTTCGCCACCATTGGCGGCGTAGAGTTGTCGGTTCGGATCGTTCGGCGGTGCAAAAAAGAAGCTGCCGCCAAAGATCCAGTCCTTATCCAGTTCTTTGCGCGTCTTCACGTCGCGGACCCAACTCCTGGCGTCGATGGTCTTTTCCTTGCCGCCGTCAGTGTAACGCACGCTCATCTTGATCACCGGTCCTTTAACTGGCTGGTACTTCGGATCAAACTTGACTGGCGAACCCGCGACGGCACCGGCCAACAAAAGAGCCTTGTGAATATCGCGGGCGTCCATCTCGCTACAAACTACCGACTCGTGTTCCTTGGTGTTCTTCCGGCACATGAACATCTCAAGCGGCCCCTCCCTCATGCAGACCACAGCTTCAACCACTACCCGTCGTTTCCCATCCGGCAGGACTTCGAAAACCACGTTCTTGCCGACTTCCACCTTTTTGGCTTCGGCCGGTTTGCTGCCAGATTTCGGCGGCTCATCGGCAAAGCCCATCGACGCCAATAGCAACAACAGTGGCAATACTCGTGCAAGCATGGCCAATGCCTCCTCAATTCATCAACATACCGCAAACGGAGCGGGTTGGCGGTCATAATCGAATGGCGGTTCGATAAGTTCCTCGTCGCCGCCGCGGTCGCGGAAGATGTGGAGGATCCGCGCCCGGCCCAGAAAATCGTACTTGGGTTCCGGGTAGTCCTTCGCTTTGAACGGGTCGTCGAACTGAAAATCATGGATCATCGCCCGCAGGCCGGGCAGCCCGCGGAAGTCAATGTCCTCGGCAGGACGCCGGCCGCCATGAACGTCGAAGACTTCAAACAGTACCCGGATCGCCCGGCGAATTTTCTTGTAACCAATACCGTCTTCGATAAAAATCAGGTCCACTTCGGTGCCACGAAGCACATCGAACAGGTGTTTGCGGACAGATTGCGGGAAGATGCGATGGTACGGTGGGCCAATGCAGGCGGACAAGATGGGACTTTCGCCGAGTTCCGAGTCGGCCTCGTCTTCACCGGGCTTGGTGTCGCGCATCAAGCCGGCAACGAACCAGTATTGCGGCGATAACCAGTAACCACAGCCACTATCCGAGCGGCGTTTGGCGTGCTTCATCAGCGTTTCGAGACCGGATAAAAAGCGGCGACGCTTTTGGATTTCGTCCCGGCGAGACAACCGCACGAACAGACCATCGCGATCAAGATCATCGCGCGTAATGATGAGCGGCCATTGATCGGAGGGTCGATCCAACGGCAACGACTCGGCCGCGATCTGAATACGCACATCGAGTGGATCGACCGGAGCGGGGGCGAAACTCGTTTTCCAGCCTCGCCGTGCGAACAATCGTCGCACCTCGCTTTGCGAAGCGGCATCCGGGTGAATCGTCACATGAGCAACGGGTGGGGCGTGGCGCGATGGATCGCGCCGCCGACTCAGCACGGTCATGGTACACAACAGGGTCAACAAGCCTGGGCCGAGCCACGACAGGAATGCGCCCAGCAGGCATGTCAACGGCATGACGTTGTACGCCAGTTCGTCGCCATGAATCAATGCACCGCAGGAAGTCAGGATCAACGCCAACACACCCAGTCCGATCAGCATGAATTGGCAACTCACCCATCGGCTCCACGTCATCG
>JANLTA010000178.1:0-3028 GCA_031362705.1 Gemmataceae bacterium
ACCTCCTCGCACCCGGTACTGAAGGCGGGGTGACCCGTTACCTGCCCGACGGCGACCCGATGAGCATTTTCGACGCCGCGATGAAATACAAAGCTCACCACGTTCCATTGATGGTAATCGCCGGCAAAGAATACGGCAGCGGCTCATCCCGCGACTGGGCCGCCAAGGGCGTGCGCCTTCTCGGTGTGCAAGCCGTGATCGCCGAAAGTTACGAACGCATCCACCGCAGCAACCTGGTTGGCATGGGTGTCGTGCCTCTCCAATTCAAGCCGGGTCAAAATGCCGCGAGCCTTGGCCTCACGGGTGAAGAAGTTTATTCCATTGATGGCTTGGCCACGGCATTAACGAGCGGATTCGCCAACGGCCGCGAGTTAACGGTGCGCGCCGGCGACAAGACGTTCCAAGTCATCGCCCGCATCGACACGCCCAAAGAAATCGCCTACTACCGCCACGGCGGGATTTTGCCGTATGTGCTCAGGCAGCTGGTGGCGCGAGGCTAACGGCCACCGTGCGTCGGTGGGTCTCGTCAAGCCTCGACCCACCCTACAGCATCGTTGCGCCGTACACCGCTTGTGATCCCAACTGCTCTTCGATCCGCAGCAATTGGTTGTACTTCGCGATGCGATCCGTGCGGCTGGCTGAGCCAGTTTTGATCTGGCCGGCATTGGTAGCGACGGCGATGTCGGCTATGGTGGTGTCTTCCGTTTCCCCGCTGCGGTGGCTGATGATGGTGGTGAAGCTCTTGCGCTTGGCCAACTCGATCGCTTCGAGCGTCTCCGTCAGCGTGCCGATCTGATTTACTTTGACCAGAATACTATTGGCAGACTTTTCCTTAATCCCCCGAGCCAGGCGCTGAGTGTTGGTCACGAATAGATCGTCGCCGACGAGTTGGATCTTGTCGCCCAACGTGGCTGTGAGTTTTTGCCACGCCGGCCAATCGTCCTCGGACAAACCATCTTCGATCGAGCGGATCGGGTACTTGCCGCACAGCCCCTTCCAAAAGTCGATCATTTCATCGGATGAGATGATCTTCTCCGGCTCACTTTTGAAGAAACAGTAGCCGGTTTTGTGCTTTTGCTTCGCTTCGTCGAATAGCTCCGTGCAAGCGGCATCGAGCGCGAAAGCGATTTGATCGCCGAGTTTGTAGCCGGCCAACTCGACAGCCTTTGAGATCATGTCCAAGGCTTCCTCACTGGATTTGAGGTTCGGCGCGAAGCCACCTTCGTCGCCGACGCTGGTGTTCAGGCCCTTGTCGTGCAGCACCTTGCGCAGGTTGTGAAACACCTCGGCACCCATCCGCAACGCTTCCCTGAACGTGGGAGCGCCGATCGGCATGATCATGAATTCTTGGAAATCAATGTTGTTGTCGGCATGTTTGCCGCCATTGAGAATGTTCATCAGCGGCACCGGCAATACTCGGGCATTGGCCCCACCGATGTATCGATACAGCGGCAGATTAACAGCCTTTGCCGCCGCGTGCGCAGTCGCCATCGATACGGCAAGAATGGCATTGGCTCCGAGCCGCATCTTGTTTGGCGTGCCGTCCAGATCCAGCATCAACCTGTCCACGCCGACTTGATCGGTGACACAGTGATTGCGCAACTTGGGTGCGATCGTGTCATTGACATTGGCCACGGCTTGCAACACACCTTTGCCAAGGTAACGCCGCTTGTCGCCATCGCGCAACTCACAGGCTTCATGAGCGCCGGTGCTGGCTCCGCTCGGCACCGCTGCCCGGCCCATCACGCAGTTGTCCAGCGTGACATCAACTTCGAGCGTCGGGTTGCCCCGGCTATCAAGGATTTCGCGGGCGTGAACTTGTTGAATACGCATAGTCTCTCCAGGAAAATCCATCCGTGGCTAACTCTTTGAATACACACTTAACCCCGCTGTTGCAACTCGCGCAACAACGCCAGGTTGACTACGTCCATGCCATTCTCTTTTGCGGTCTCAAGGATCATCGGCAGCTTGGCAAATCGCGGATCATTGACGACCAGCCCGAAGGCCTCGAGGCCAATGCAGCCCTGACCGAGATGCTCGTGCCGATCAACGCGGCTGCCTAGTGGCTTTTTGCTGTCGTTCAGGTGAAACGCCTTGAGCCATTTCATTCCGACCACCTTGTCGAACTCCAGCATGGTCTTCTTGTACGCATTGGCTGGCCAGAGTGCGTAGCCGGCCGCAAAAACATGACAGGTGTCCAAGCATATGCCGAGCCGCAGCGGCTTGGTCGCACCTTTAAGAATTGCCCGCAGATGCCCGAAACTCCAGCCCAGCGTGGTGCCCTGCCCCGCGGTGGCTTCAATGAGAATCTTGACTTTGACATCCGGTGTACGCGCGACGACTTCATTCAATGCTACCACGACGCGCTGCAGGCCAATCTCTTCGCCAGCGCCAACGTGGGCGCCTGGATGGGTCACAATGTAGGCAATGCCAAGTTTCTCGGATCGCTGGACTTCATCAACAAACGCATCAATCGATCGGCGGTACAGTGCCTCATCCGGTGCGGCCAGGTTAATGAGATAGGAATCGTGAACAAGCGGCAGCTTGAGTTTGGACTGCTTAAATGACTTGCGGAATTCGAACGCTTCCAAGTCTGTGATTTCACGGCCACGCCATTGGCTCGGCGCCTTGGTGAAGATTTGCACTGTGTCGCAGCCTAGCTTCACGGCGGCGTCAATGGCTTTCGTGAAGCCGCCCGCCACCGAAAGATGCGAACCAAGGAGCGGCACCGAATCGCCTCATGGGTTGACTGCCAGCACGGCGGGCCTATTGTGGCTTGGAGCTTTGCTATTGAGGTTTGATATGAACTGGATGCATGTGGTCGTCCCAATTCTCGCTGTCATTGCACTTGTCATCTGGTGCATCTGGGCGATCAATTGGCGACAGGCATGGCCGGTGCTGGCAATCGGCGGCTGGGTGCCGCTCGTACTGATACTCTTGATGGCCGCCAAGGTTTGGTCGTTGCTTGATCGCGCGCCGCTGACCATCGGCGGAGTGACGCTACATAACTATTGGTGGCAACTGTGTG
>JANLTA010000187.1:0-12195 GCA_031362705.1 Gemmataceae bacterium
CGCTGGTCGATGCGAAAGCGGTAATACGTCGCATAGTCGCGGTCCAGGTCCAGCAGAATCTCCACGCGGTCATATGGGGAAACATCGGCGTCGCGCTCTCGTCGTCCGACTTGTGGGCGGAAAGCGGCTACTGGATGCAAACATTCGACCGCGATGTAGAGAAACTCCTCGTCGTATGCGAACCGAGTTGTAGTCGAGTAACCTTCCATGTCGCCGGTCGCTTGTTGAGTGCTGAGACTCGGCACATCAGTCCAGCATTCATCATCAAACACGGCATCCAGGTGCGGCCGTTTGTCAGTTTTCCGACAAGTAGCCGCAAAGCGCGGGGGTTGGCCCATGCGATCCGTAACCCAAAGTTCCTGCCGAGCAGGGACGCGCCAAGCCTCGTTGCCGGATTGATCGGCCAAGGTCTTGCGAAAGAACGCCTTGCCGGCATCGCCGTCGCCGAGCTGGCGTCTGGCGGCAGCTAACGGAAATTGAATCGTCGGGTCACTGACGATTGCCGGCCCAAGTGCTGATAGCTTTGATTCCAACGCCAGCGCCCCTTGATACCACTTACGCGTCGTTGCCGGGTCAGTCAGCGTTTTCTGTGTCAGGTTGATTGCCGGGTTTGTCAACGGTTGCACAGAGTCATTCGGATCAAAAAGTGGGCGTTTATTGGCGGCAGAGGCAAAGTCGGCTCGGGTCACGGAAATCGACTGTTGCGAATCATGCCGCCGCCGAGCCTCGCTCGATGAGTAATAACGCATCAACCAGCGTATTGCTTCGTGGCCGGCGGCCTGCCCGGGATAACGGCTGACTGCCAATTCATATGTTTCCTTCGCCATCGGCCAGTTACCCGATTGCGCGGCTCGATTGGCGATCGCCAGGATCGAGTTCAATCCCTGCTCGACGGGCATCTTGTCCAGAGTCTTACCGACGTTAGCGAGAATCGCAGCTGGATCACCGACTTGAGGCAATCCCGACTGTGCGATGTTTGCCAAGTTCTGCAACTCGCGCACATGTTTGTCGTTCGGTTCTTTGACGTCACGCACATTTTCCGCCACGGCTCGCCGACCGGTCCCACCCGGCGCGAGAATGATGCCGTCCATGATGCCGTTGAGACCCGCACCGCCGGGCATGTTGTGAGCCAACAAGCGCAGACCACGCGACTTGGGCAACGACGCCTTTTCAGCGATTAAGCCCACCACCTTATTGGCATGATCGCGCGGCGATTCGCCAAGTGCGGGGACCGTGTCATCGGTCCTCACGGTGACGTGCGCCGCACCGGGGCCATCCCAAAGCCCAAACAGCTTCTTCACTTGCCACGCTGGAAGTTTGCCGACTTGTAATTGTTCAGGAAACGCCGTCGGGTCAGCGGCTTGCTTGACTGCAGCTTGCACCGCCTCGACGACAAGCGTCTCGGCTGGCCCACCGGCAAAGTCACAGATCACGACTTCCGGTTGCCAGATGCGGAGTTGCATGACTAACTTCCGGATCAAATTTTCGTTCGCCTTGTCTTTGTGAAGCGTGTTCCAGAAACTCAGGAGTTTGTCTCGGTCGATGGCTTCAAAATGATCAGAATGCGGAAAGCTGGCAACTGTGTCACACGACGCTCCGCCGGACTTGCGCACCGCCGTCGACAAACAAGCATCCCGATCAATTCCGCCGCGTATGCGAACGCCACTGGTCAGTCGATGATCCCGTTCAATGGATGTGACGGCAACACAGTTCACGAGATAACCATCAGCCATACCGAAGGCTGTCAGCAAATCCAGCGGCATGGATTTGCCTTGAGCTTGAATACACATGATCGCTGAGCGTTGGCCGCCGCGTTTTTGCACCTTCCAAGTCAGACCGCCGTCAATCGTTGCCAGAATCGTACCGAGTTCGCCGACGGCCCAGCCAGTGCGTTCATCGAAAAACTGAACAGCATTGAGAGGAATCGTTTGGCCGGTCGGTTGAGCCTGCCATGTTTTACCTCGATCACCGGTATGCAATACGAATGTGCCCGGTGAGCCAACGACCCAAATGTGATCCCCGTGGCGACAAACGCCACGAAAATCACAAGTGGCAAGTAACGATTGCGGAATCCCCACATCAATCTGCCCATACTTGAGCTCGTAATCATGATTCCCAACCATGATGAGACCGCATTGCCCGACCGCAATCATCCAATTCTTGCTGGCAGCGACATCCAGAATGTGGCAACCAACGATGGCTTTGACATTGACCTCATAAATCCAACAAAACTGACCTTGTCCGACGACGATTCCCGGCAGTTCACCCAAGCGACCGCGCAAGTCGGCAATTGCAATATCGTTGTAATTCCAGTTAGCGGCTTCCCGCAACTTGTCTCCAGAAATCGATTCCCAAGTCGTACCACCGTCTTTGGTCCGAAAGTCATCGCTTCGGATTCCAACGACAACGCCACTCTTATCATCAGTAAATGCCACCGCATGAAGTCCTGGCAACTCGGCTGTATTCACGCGGCTCCACGTTAATCCACCGTCCCGCGTGACGAACAGTAACCCGGCTGACTGACCTGTGGCCTGTACTTCTTCGCGCCCAGCCGCGTAGCCAGTGTACGGCGTCAGGAATTGCAGCGAGTGAATCGTGCCTTTGGTCGGCAGCGTTTGACGCTCCCAGGTCGCGCCGCCATCAATGGTGTGCCACATCACGCCATCCGCGCCGGCGGCCCAGCCTTCGTTGCGATCGACGAACCGCACCGCGTTCAATGGCGCATCATTGATCGCGCGGTCATCGGCCGCCGGAAATAACGCAAGTGTCGCAAGTAGGAGTGGAAGCATGGTATTAGTCAAACATCGAGAAGCGGATAATGCAGTAAAGCGCAGTAAAGGCGTCCTTCAGGCCGATCTTCTTGCCGTCCTCGTAAGTCCGGCCCGAATAGCTGATCGGTACCTCGAACATTCGCCACGATGGGTTTTTCTTCCGGGCCACCTTGGCCGTGATTTCCGGCTCGAAGCCGAAGCGATTGCTCTTCAGCGTGATACCGTCGAGAACCTCCCGGCGGAAGACCTTGTAACACGTCTCCATGTCGGTCAGGTTCACGTTGGTAAACATGTTCGACAGCGTCGTCAACATGCGGTTGGCGATAGAGTGCCAGAAGTACAGCACCCGGTGCTGGTCGCCGATGAAGCGCGAGCCATAGACCACGTCGGCCCGGTTGTCGATGATCGGTTGAATGAGCCGCGGATACTCAGCGGGATCGTATTCCAAATCCGCGTCCTGCACCAGCACCACATCGCCAGTGCAGTGGCGAAAACCCTCGCGCAACGCCGCGCCCTTGCCGCGGTTTTCCGGTTGATAGATGACGCGGACGTCGTCCGTATCCTCGTACCGCTTCAGCAACTCGCGGGTGCCGTCTGTCGAAAAGTCATCGACGATGATGACTTCTTTGGGAATTGGGACTTCCCGCACTCTCCGCATGAGTTCATGAAGCCAGCGCTTTTCGTTGTAAACCGGTATGACTACAGAGAGCTTGAAGCCATTGGGAATCGGGAACACGCCCATCTGGCGGCAGGGACCGTCGCCAAGCAACTTCTGGGCTAACTCGGCACGCTGGTAGGGTGCGAGCCGCTCGACCTGGCGTTCGAGAGTTTCGAGATGGGCTTCGTCGGTGCGATGTGCGGTACGGACGGCGGACGCGGCTGTGGCATTCTTCACGGTCGTCACTCCATTGACGTCGGCCGGCTGTGGCTCGATAGCATTATTTTCGCAATAGATTCCCAGCGTCAAGGTGAATCGGGCCGGGTCGGCTTGAAACTTTTCGGCGTCTGCCTTAACGTGGCTCGGCCCAAATCGGCGAATGGAGTCGACGATGAGTGTGACAAGCGTGCCTTTGTGCGACCTACAGGCCCAATATCGCCCGCTGCAGAGCGAGATCGAACAGGCCGTTTGCCGCGTCTTAGCATCCGGACAAGCCATCCTAGGCCCGGAAGTCGCTGGCCTGGAAAAGGAAGTCGCCGACTATTGCGGCGCCGCCCACGGTGTCGGTTGCGGCTCCGGCACCGACGCCATTTCGTTGGCGCTACATGCGTTGGGGATCGGTGCAGGCGACGAAGTTATCATTCCGCCGTTCACATTCTTCGCAACAGCAGGCTGCGTTGTCCGAACGGGGGCCACGCCAGTATTCGCGGATATTGACCCGAAAACGTTTAACATCGACCCGGAGCGTATCGCTGACTGTATTACGCCACGGACCAAGGCAATCATGCCTGTGCATCTCTACGGCCAATGTGCCGACATGAAACCGATCTGGGATATTGCCGCGAAGAACAATGTGCCTGTGATCGAAGACGCCTGCCAGTCGTTCGGTGCCGAATACCAGGGCAAGAAGGCCGGCTGTCTCGGGGCGCTAGCGTGCTTTAGCTTCTACCCGACAAAAAACCTCGGCACGTACGGCGACGCCGGCCTCACTGTGACGAATGACCCGGAGTGGGCGGAGCGGATGCAAGTCTATCGCCTGCACGGCATGAAGCCGAAGTACTACCACCGTGTCGTCGGCTGGATGGGCCGGATTGACGCCGTGCAAGCGGCGATTCTGCGTGTCAAGTTGCCGCATGTGGACGGTTGGATCGAGAATCGTCGCGCCGCAGCCGCCCGCTACGACAAACTCATTTGCGATGCCCGCCTTGATGGCTGGCTCGCCCGCCCGAAAGAAGCGCCGGACTGCCGGCACACGTACAACCAATATGTCGTCCGAGTCGGCGATGGCTTGCGTGACTCACTGGTCAAGCACTTTCAGGCTGAGAAGGTCGGATACGAAATCTACTACCCGCTTCCACTGCATATGCAGGAGTGCTTGCAGAACCTTGGCTATTCTCAAGGCGACTTCCCACTGAGTGAAGCCGCCGCGAAATGTGTGCTGGCCCTCCCGATGTTCCCGGAAATCACCGAAGCGCAACAAGTCCGCGTCGTCGAAACGATTGCCGCGTACCGGCATCAGACTGGCACGATGCGTCGCGCGGCGTAACTTTTAAGCGACTGCCGTTTCACGCTGCCGATAATAGTTGACCAACCGCTGCGCCGCGGCCGCCAGTTCGTCGTCCTCGACATCCCATATTGAGTCGACCACGGCTGAGTCGGCCATGGACGACAAATTGGCAATCATCTGTCCGAAGCGCAATTCAGGGGCGGCCACACTGAGTTCCGTAACGAGGCGAATCAGGTTTTCACGCTCTGCGTTAATCATGGCAATTGATCTCCAATCGTCGGGTATTGACCAACGCGCTTGGACACGTCGGCAACGATTTCGACTCTGACAGCCTGTCCGGGCAACAGTTTAGCAACCCGAGTTGCCCTCGTGACGCCGTCCAAGATCTGCAGCAAACCGTCCGCACCGCGACGGGCCAACAAAGGCGGCATACCTGTCGTATTGTAACCGAACTTGGCAATCTGTCGGTTCAATTTCATTGGATCGGCGCCAGATAACCGGGTGGTGGGCAAATGTAGCGTACGGGGATCAACGTCGAGAAAAAGGCGCGGATTCATGTGCGTTATCATACTTCCGAAATGTGCCCCATGCAATTTACTTTCGCGAATACTCGTTGGCCGTCGCGCGCGCTACTCCTTATTATTGTGGCGAACGGGCCTTCACGCGCGAATTGCTTCATGCCGATACCGGAACAGACTGTCGCACTTCTAAAATCCGCTCGGCAACTCTATCAGGACTTGCCGGCAGACGCGGTCTTAATTGTCGCGGAGACCGGCATTGATTGGGAGGCCGTTCAGGCGCGGCTTGGCAATTGCCGGCTATTAGTCGTTGCTCAGGGCCGGGCGATGACGCAAAAGCTGAAGGAACTTGATGGCGTCGAGCTGATTGAAATTGATGAACAGGTGCCACAACCTATTGTTGATCGCATGAGTTTGGCGTTGTTGAAGGCGGTCGCCGCGGAGCAATTGCAGCCCGGTGCGCACGTGGTTGTGTTGTACAACGGCATCGCCGCCGAGCAGGGCCGGCCGGAACCAATTGACTCGTTGAGCGTGATCCATCTTGGCGAGCACCTCGAGCGCATGTCGGCTCATGATCTGCGCAAGCTCGATACCAAGGTGCCGCTGGAATCACTGCGACTCGTCGTGGATCTGGCCACCGAAATTGGCCGCGAAGGACGTGAAAGCAAGCCCGTCGGCGCGCTCTTCGTGGTTGGCGACACGCGCAAAGTGATGGCCATGTGTCGGCCGATCAACTTCAATCCGTTTCGCGGCTACAGCACCGAAGAACGCGACCTCCGCGACCGCCGGGTGCGGGAGCAAATCAAGGACCTGGCTCAACTTGACGGTGCGATCCTGGTTGGCCGTGATGGCATTGCCGTGGCAGGCTGTATGTACATTGACGTGCCTGCCGAGGGAATCACGCTTTCCAAGGGCTTGGGTAGCCGGCATTGGACGGCGGCCGCGATCAGCCGAAAGACCCAGGCTGTTGCTGTGGTGGTGAGCCAATCCTCCGGCACCGTGCGCATCTTTCAGGAAGGACAAGTCGTGCTGCACATCGAACCATTGGCTCGGCCACACGTGTGGCAACCATTCCGACTGGAAACGTCGGAAGATGAAACGCTCGATCTTCAAGACGCTGCCGCGGATTAGAGATCGAGATCAAAACGACTGGAATTGATTCCGGCCAGAACAGAGAGACCCCGGCTTTGCACACTAAGCTGCTAAGCGGCTGGAACCTGTTTCACAACCCCGTTGGACGTGATCGGCAGTATCTGCCGATAATGGTGCCGAACGGAGTTTCGGCGATGGCACGCAGGACGCGTCGGTTTGGTGTCGGACAAACTATGGGAACAGATGGAAGCGCATTGGCCCGGGCGTACGGGCCAACCGAATGGCTGTCGGCCGTGGCTCGACAACTGGGAATGCCTGGAAGGCATTCTTTGGGTATTGCGAAGCGGGGCCTGCTGCCCGCAATCAAAGCTCCAGTACGCAAAACACAGGCAAGTGTAGGACGAGATGCAGCAACGAATCGCGAAGGGCTGTTAGACGACGGCGGCATGTCTTCGTTCGCTTCTCACTCTTTCTTTCCCAGCGAGAGAAACACCTTCGTGTAAACGGCGAAAATGAGTCGGCTCAACAGTGCGCCGGCCACAGCCCCAATGCATGCGCTGGCCAAGACGCCGAAGAAGGGTAGGAGAGCATGGTTCGTTTGGACAGTGCCGTCATTGTTGGCGACTTTTGCAAACATGAACTTCATGCAGATCGCGAAGCCGAGCATGGCCCCGAGGAACATCCCCAGGAAGCCCCCGAGACACGTGCCCGCGTCGCGCACCGATTCCTTATTGCTCATCTATCCCCCATCAATCGAGAACTGCTTGCGTTAACATTGGCTCATTCCTTCATCCTCATTGTCTCGATCAGCGTTTTCATTTCACTTTGCATTTGATCAGCCGTGAGCGAAACTCGTTGGCCATGACCGACTGTGGCTTGTCATCGCCGAGGCAGCCGATGGAGCCGGTCGGGCAGCAAACCAGGGCGTGCAATGCCCGAACTCGTTCCTCAGATGTCGGTTGGCGTTTTACGAATGCATAAGTACCGGTTTCGCCGAACACCCTGGGCGCGATCTGCCGGCAAGTGTCGCAGTCGATGCATGTCGAATCGACGAAAAAATCGTCGGGAACGCTTACAGGGACTCGCTTCTTGAGATTGGCCATCCTATGACATCGCCTAGCGGCAACCTGACCCGGCTGGATAACACGTGGGCTCAATCACCATCATATTCGGTTCCGCCCGCAAATCCGCGAAAGGATGAAGATGTAATGTCTGCTAATCCAAATCGTACCTCCAACGGTTGGGGTCACGACGACGATCGTCGCGACCAAGTTAAGTCCGACATTGACGCAACGTGGATTCCATACGCGCTAGCCATCTTGCTAGTGATTATTGCCGGCACTGGATTCATGATCTACCGAGCGCGTCAGTTGCAGCAAGTTGCCGTCATGCAGGCGATTCGTGCGGAAGAAGCCCGACAAATTGCGCTGGCTCGACAGGCCGCTGAAAAGGCATCGAAGGAGGCTCAAGGAAAGGTCCGAAATGCAACACAACTGGAGTCGACAAAAGAAGTGAAGGCAACACCTGCCGAAGCAACGCCAGAAAAAACGAAGAAGATCTGGCCCGGCATGTGGCTGATGGGGCGTGATGGTGAAGCGAAGATTCACATCATTAGCGATCGGAGTCGCGAAAGTTGTGTCGGAGAGTTGCTTGAGTTCCTGAAAGATAATGATCCAGGCATTCGCGAGGACGCAGCCGGGTGGCTGGGCGCAATTGGTCGACCGGCCAAGGATGCCCTTCCAGAACTCAGGAAGCTGCTGAAAGATGCCGACACCAAAGTTCGTAACGCCGCCGAAGACGCGATCAAGAAAATTGAATCGGGCAAAGATACTGACGACTAGAGTCAAGACGAAGGATTGAAATGCATGGCGACGTGAACTGAGCCATACGATTCGGTTCACCAGCCCTTCGACAGTGGCGTTTGTTATTTTCGGATGCCAAACAAATCACTCATTGGCTTCCGGTGACCTCGAACCGACGGTCGTCGAGTGGTCGGATCACGATATCAACTTTGAGGAATTTGCGAACCACCTCAATGTTCGTAGTTGTGTGCCGTGTCACGGACCCGTGACGAACCTGCCACCCCCGCCAGGGCAGCAGAATAAGAAGCTGGTCCGCAAGGTGTTCGCCCACAAGGGCGCGCGACTATTAGTAGCGTCTGACGTCCGCTAAGTTTCACGCCAACACTCCCTTGACCACTTTTCCATAGACGTCCGTCAATCGGTAGTCGCGGCCGGCATATCGGTAGGTCAGCTTCTCGTGATCCATTCCCAACAAATGCAGGATGGTTGCGTGCAAATCGTGAACGTGGACGGGGTTTTCCACGGCCTTGTAGCCAAACTCGTCAGTCGCACCATAGACGGTGCCGCCGCGAATGCCGCCTCCCGCGAGCCAGACCGTAAAGCCCCAATGATTGTGATCGCGGCCCATGGCCGGTTTGCCGCCAGCAATCTCGACGGCTGGCGTTCGACCGAACTCGCCGCCGCAGATCACCAGTGTGTCGTCAAATAGATCCGTTCGCTTCAGGTCAGTCAACAATGCGGCGATTGGACCATCGATTTCGCCGGCGAGTTTGCGATGATTCGCTTCAATGTTGTCGTGACTGTCCCAGGGTTGAACGTCGCCGTGATAGCATTGCACGATGCGCACGCCTCGCTCCAGGAGTCGGCGTGCAATCAGTAACTGCCGACCGTGCATAGTGTCGCCATACAGCTCGCGTACGGCCTGCGGCTCCTGGTTGACGTCGAACGCGTCGGTGGCTTCTGACTGCATTCGGTACGCCAGCTCGAACGACTGGATTCGCGCTTCGAGTGCCGCGTCCTCGGCCCGCGGTTGTTGATGCCGGCGGTTCAACTCAGCGAGAAGATCGAGTTGGCGTCGTTGGTCGGTGCTATTGATCGACGAGTTAGCGATATTCTCGATTAACTCCGGCACCGAGTTCTTTCGTGTGTCGATGTGCGTGCCCTGGAACGCGCCGGGCAAGAACGCGCTGCGCCAGTTGGAAACATCCGCAACCGGCAAACCGGGGCAAAGAACGACGAATCCCGGGAGGTTCTGATTGTCACTGCCCAATCCGTAGGTGAGCCAAGCGCCCATACTAGGCCGCGACAGCCGCTCGTCGCCGCAATTCATCAGCCGCATCGACTGTTCGTGACTGGGCGTGTTGGCGTACATCGAACGGATGAAGCAAATGTCATCGACATGGGCAGCGGTCTTGGCAAACAACTTGCTTATTTCAATGCCGCTCTGGCCATACTTGTGGAAGGTGAACGGGGAGGGCAGGGCTTCGCCGGTGGTGCGCTCCGTGGTCAGATTGCCAGTCGGGAGGCGTTTCCCGGCGTACTTTTGCAATGCCGGCTTTGGATCGAACGTGTCAAGATGCGAAGGACCACCATTGAGGTAGACGTGAATGACTCGTTTGACTTTGGCAGGAAAGTGCGGCGCTTTGGGTGCCAACGGATTAAGACTCGGCGCAGACGCGCGGGCATCGTTGGCCAAAAGCCCGGCCAGCCCCAATAAGCCGAATCCTGTGCCGGTTCGCATCAGAAGTTCGCGCCGGTTCAATACGGCCATGTCGCCCCCTTAACTTCAATCGACGAAAACAAACTCGTTCGTCAACAACAGTACTTGGGCAAATTGCTCCCATCGGCTGCGTTGCGAGTCATTGCCAACGAATTCGATGCCCAGGCGCAGTTCCTGGGCTTCGGGTTCGCGCAGAAGCACCAGGCGATACAACGCTTTAACCCGACCCGATGAATCTGCTTCCCGATTGACCTCATCGCGGGAGGCGAGTTGCTTGGCTTGTTGCAAGACGAACGGCCCGTTCAGGCCAAAGAGCGCTTGCTGGGGCACGGTCGTCTGCGTGCGCCGCTCCGCCGATTGGTCCGGGCTGGCAAAGTCGAACGCGCGAAACATCCCCGGCAGGCTTTGCCGATCGACTAATCCGTAAACTGTGCGTCGGGCATTCGCCGGATCATTTGCGATGTCCGTTGGCCGGCCATAGAGACTGCTGTTCAAACGACCGGAAACCGAGAGCATGGCATCCCTCAGAGGCTCAAAGTCAAGCCGACGCCGATTCATCTTCCACAACAGCCGGTTTTCGGGATCGCTGCGGCGACACTCCGCGCGGTCGGTGCTGGCCTGTTGGTAGGCAGCGGACAACATGATGCGCCGATGCAGTGCCTTGATCGACCAGCCGTCGCGGCGAAAGGTCGATGCCAGATGGTCCAGCAAATCGGCCTGCAACGGCACCGCGCTGCGCAGCCCAAAGTCGTTGGGTGTTTCCACCAGCGGTTCGCCGAAATGGTGCATCCAAACACGGTTAACCATTACCCGGGCGGTCAACGGATTGTCGGCACCTGTGATCGCCTTTGCAAGATCGAGCCGGCCGCTGCCATGTGTAAACGGCCGGCGTGAAGGGCCGGCCACGATGGTCAGGAATTGTCGCGGAACGTGTTCACCAGGTCGCCCGGGATTGCCACGGACCAGCACGCGCGGGTCGTCGCGATTGGGTGAATCAAAGACTGCCATCGCGCGCGGAGGCGCCGCTGGCTCTTGCACCGCCAACTTGTCAAGATCCAAAAGCACTTTGCCGAAGGCATCGGCGTCCGGCCGCGACATGTATTGCCGCGTGTGGTTCTTTGGAAAATAGACTGGACTTTCCTTGCCGATCGATAAGTCGTGAAGTTGTTGCCAATCTTCGGTCATCGGCCCCACGGTATCCCGCGTATCATCCCATACGCGGACCAGCAACTGACCATAAGCACGAGCGACATCGGCCTTGCCGCTAATCGTTGCGTTGGTCAATTCATCAATAACAAGTCGATTGACCGGCTTAGCGCCGGCGGACCAACGGTCGAGGACCGCGCGGGCAGCCGCAGCGTAGTTGGTATCAGGCAAGGCGAACAGTTCATGCCAAGGGCCGAAAACTGGATCATTTGCCGCAACGCGCTTGTCCAGGAACCGCCGCCAGCGCGCGACAATCGGCAATCGCAAGCTCCCGGGGTCGAGAGAGAAGAACACGACTGCCGTTTCCATCGGATCGGGCGGGGTGGTTGCGGCGTAGACGAGATAGTCTCCTGCCCGCTGGCGAAACGTCCGAGAGAGCAGCACGTATTGGCTCTCCAGCAAGCGTTCGATTTCTTGCTTGGTGGCGGCGTATTTCTTCTCGAATTCAGCAGGGCCACGCTGATTAGGATCAAGTTGCGGCAATACTAACGGCGCCTCGCAACCGGCGAATACGCCATAGAGCGAGTAATAATCAGCCGTCGGGATCGGATCGAACTTGTGATCGTGGCAGCGTGCGCACGAAACGGTCAGCCCCAGCATGCCGCGACTCACAGTGTCGATGCGATCGTCGATCACGTCGTGGATGTTGCCATCAAATAATCGGCCGAGCGTGAGGAACCCCAGTGCAGCCAGGCGCCACGGTTCGACCGCTGGTTCGATCAAGTCGGCAGCGAGTTGTTCGTGGATAAAGCGATCGAACGGCAAATCGTCGTTGAACGCACGGATTACATAATCGCGGTAGGTGTAAGCGAACGGCCACACTCGATCGTCGCCGTAAGCCAACACGCCATCTTTCGTGTCGGAATACCGCGCGACGACTAACCAGTGCCGGCCCCAGCGCTCGCCATAGCGCGGTGATGC
>JANLTA010000198.1:0-14551 GCA_031362705.1 Gemmataceae bacterium
GTGTCTTTGTGTCTTTGTGGTTAGTCTTCAAGACAACCACAAAGACACAAAGACACGAAGTAATCACAAAGAAGACTGAACACTCGTAGCACAGACTTCAATTAGGGGATATGGGGACGAAAGCATGAAGACCTTAAATGCCATTGGCATCGCATTGTTGGTCGCGGCCGGCCTCGCCATTGGTGGCGACGAGCCTAAAGTCATGAGCTTAGGCAAAGGCGACCTCGGCAAAGTGCCGGCCGGCTGGAAAGCCGACAAGACCGGCAAAGGCGACGGCAGCGTTTGGAAGGTCGTCGAGGACAAGTCCGCGCCGTCCAAGACCGGCTACGCCCTGGCACAAACGGCCGAGAGTCCAAAGGCCATGTTCAATCTATGCGTTGCCGAGAAGTCGAATTACAAGGACGCGGAGATCAAAGTCTCGTTCAAGGCCAACAAAGGCGACATCGACCAGGGCGGCGGCATCGTCTGGCGTTACCAGGATCCCGACAACTACTACATCGCGCGGATGAACCCGCTGGAAGAAAACTACCGCCTATATCATGTGATCGCCGGTGTCCGCACCCAACTCGTCAGCAAGGATGCGCTGGTCGTGCCCGTCGCCACGTGGCACACACTCACGATCAAACACGTCGGCGACTCCATCGAGTGCTGGCTCGACGGCAAGAAACAAATCGATGCCAAGGACACCAAGATCACAAAAGCAGGCAAGATCGGCCTATGGACCAAAGCCGACGCGCAAACGTCGTTCGACGACCTCCGCGTCACGGGGTTGGACAAATAGCGCGAGGATTCCACCAATCCGCGTCGCCCGGCGGCGAATAACCTAAACCTGCCATCGTTATCGTTGTTTCCACTGGGGCTTTGATGCTATTTCGTTTGCAGAATGTGTCGAAGATTTATGGTCCAATTAAGGCCCTAGATGAACTGTCCGTAGCTGTTGGCCCCGGAGCCGTTGGTCTGTTGGGGCCAAACGGTGCGGGGAAGACCACATTGATTCGCATTCTGTTGGGCCTCATCTCCATCAACAGCGGCACCGGCGAAGTTCTGGACATGGACATTCACTCGCGGCGGCTCGACATCCGTCAGGCCGTGGGTTTCATGCCTGAGGATGAGTGTCTATTCCCATCCGTGCCCGGCGTCGAGTTTGTCAGTTACGCGGGCGAATTGTGCGGCATGAGGCCCGGCGACGCCATGCAGCGCGCCCATGAAGTGCTGGACTATGTCGGCCTGGATGAATCACGTTACCGCCCCGTGGAGTCGTATTCCACGGGAATGAAGCAAAGGGTCAAACTAGCCGCCGCGATCGTGCATGATCCAAAACTGTTGATTCTTGATGAACCCACAAATGGCATGGACCCGGCCGGGCGGCAGGAAATCATAGAACTGTCGCACGATCTGGCCCACAACAAGGGAATGAGCCTGATCTTCTCCAGCCACCTGCTGCCCGATGTCGAAGCCATTTGCGATGACGTGATCGTCCTCGGTCGCGGCCGACTGCTGGCTCAAGGCAACATTAAGGAACTAAAAGCCGGCCACGAGGGATCGTTTGAACTCCGCCTCAAAGGCGACGCGACAAAGTTCCTCGAACGTCTGCAAGCCGAAGGCGCCTCGGCAGCACCGCACGAAGATTCATGGCTTGTGCAGCTCAAGCAGCAGCAGTCGCCGATCGTGTTGTGGCGCATGGCCAGCGAAACCAACGTGCAGATTCGCCACTTGCGACCGCAACGAAGTTCCCTGGAAGAGGTCTTCCTGCAAGCCGTCGGAGAAAAGGTCTAACCATGCCGATCTTCGACCAGGGATACCAGAATTGGAAAGGCCCGCTCACGAGCTACTCGTGGCGCTGGCTAGCCGTAGCCAGGCACGGCGTTCGCGCTTCTCTGAAAGGCAAGATCGTCAAGATCTTATTGCTGGCCGCTTGGATGCCGGCCGTGGTCCTCGTCGTAGTGTTGGCGCTGTGGGGCTTGGTGGAGCAAAATACCGAGTCGGTACTCAATCTTGTCAAGCAAATGTTGCCCGCGGACATGATCGCCAAGCCGCAAGAATACCGGTCCGCCGTGTGGACCATCGTGTTCTCGTTCTTTTTCAAGGCCCAGCTTACGTTCACGATTTTTCTTGTCCTCGTCGTCGGACCTCACCTGATTAGCCGCGATCTGCGCTTCAACGCCCTGCCGCTCTATTTCTCGCGCCCCATTCGTCGCATTGACTACTTCGTGGGCAAGTTGGCGGTCATCGGCATTTTCCTCGCCGCCACCTCCGTTGTGCCGGCACTTGTGGCCTACCTCTTCGGCGTGGCGTTTAGCCTCGATCTTGGTGTGGTCCGCGATACGCATCGGTTGCTTTGGGGTGGCCTTCTTTATGGCATGATTATCACGCTGTCGGCCGGCACGTTGATGCTGGCCCTGTCGTCATTGTCGCGCCGTTCGATCTACGTCGCCATCGCCTGGGCCGGGTTCTGCTTCCTGACCCTCACCGTCAGCGGCATCCTGATCGGCATTCGCGTCCACGCGGATCAGCGAGCCATTGTCCGTGAAACCATGGCACCGTGGCTGGCCGACCACCCGCCACCCGACGGTATTGAGATCCGTGACGACATGCCGGTTTTCCCACGCGGTCGAGTTCGGGATGCCGATCTCAAGGCGCTGCCACCGGATGAGTTGGCACGAGAGCAATGGCGCCGCGAATGGTCAAACGCATATAACCAAGCCGACACCCACGCCGAGGAAAAGGCAGGCGAACACGTCATGGCCCTCGCCGACTGGCGGCCTGTGATTGGCTATACGCACAACCTGGATCGCATCGGCGACGCGTTGCTGAATGTCGATGCAGCCTGGGTGACGATTGGCAAATCCTTGCCACGTGCTTCCGTGGCACCCGTACTCGCCATCAAAGTAAAGGGCCATATGCCCCGTGGACTCTTGCAACCACCCAACGAACGCCGGTTGGCTGAAACGATGGTCTGGCAGTTCCCCTGGTACTGGTCGGCTGGCGTGCTCGGTGGGCTTTGGTTGCTCTCGGTCCTGGTCCTGTCGTCGCGCATCAAGTCGCTGGATCGCTTGAAATGACCAACATCATCGAGTTCGACGGCGTTTCCAAATGGTATGGCAACGTCATCGGTCTGAACAAACTGTCGCTGCGAATCCCCGCCGGCGTCACCGGCCTGTTGGGTCCGAACGGCGCCGGCAAGTCCACGCTGCTGCAACTGGCTACGGGCCAACTCCGCCCGAGTCAGGGCCGTGTCACCGTGATGGGCCAATCGGTGTGGGATAATCCCGCGCTGAATCGACAAATCGGTTTGTGCCCCGAGCAAGACGCCTTTTACGAGTGGATGTCCGGCCGCGAATTCGTGCGCACCTGTGCCCGGCTCACCGGCTTTGGTAGTAAACAAGCCGCCGCTGCCGCCGAGAAGGCGATGGAACGTGTCGGCATGACCGAACACATGAACCGCGCCATCAAAGGCTATTCCAAAGGCATGAGGCAACGGACCAAACTCGCCCAGTCGCTGGTGCATGAACCGCGTTTGCTGTTTCTTGATGAACCGCTCACCGGGACCGATCCTGTCGCCCGCCGCGACATGATCGATGTGATCCGTGAGCTGAGCAACTCCGGGTGCAGCGTATTGGTATCCAGCCACGTGTTGCACGAAGTGCAGGCGCTGACGCAGAACATCGTGCTGTTGCATCGTGGTCGCCTTGTCGCTGAAGGCAATGTCCGCGACATTCGTGATCTCATCGACCAGCATCCGCACCGCATCGTCCTGGTATGTGAACGCTATCGCGACTTGGCCGCGAAGCTGGCCGGCTGCGACGATGTCGATGGCATCAAGTTTCTCGATCGCGAGTCCGGCCTGATGGTGGAAACCCGACAACCCGACGTCTTTTACTCGCGCCTGCCCAAGCTGGCGAGCGATGATGGGCTGGCCCCGCGTGAAGTCTATTCCGAAGACGACAACCTCGAAGCCGTGTTCAAATACCTGGTGGAAAAATGAGCGTGGCGACCGCAACTGACTTCCCGATTCTCCGCCGTTCGCGCGGCAGCGAACTGTCGGCAATGTTGGCGCTATTCAATTTAACGATACGCCAGCACTTGCATGGCCGGCGTCTGCTGGTGCTGGGCATGCTTTATCTTCTGCCCTGTGCCCTCGCCGTGATGGCACGGCTATTGCCGCGTCCCGCGCCGATGGATCACCTCGAATTGGCCTTGGTGTTCGTACTTCTTCCGCATGGCCTGGCACCCTTGACGGCATTGCTTTACGCCGCCGGCGTCATTCGCGACGATGTCGAAGAGCAGACGCTGACATACCTGCTGCTTCGTTCCATCCCGCGCTGGGCGATCTACGTTGTCAAACTCGCCGCCACCGTTTGCATCAGCACGGTACTTGTGACCATTGCCGCGACAGCGCTTTATGTGGCCATCTACTATCCATCTCCCGGATTGTGGAGCGAGGTGTTGCCGCATCGTCTGCCGCGTGTCGTTGCCATATTCTCGTTGGCACAACTGGCCTATTGCGTGTTGTTTGGATTCATGGGTCTCATCACCCGGCGATCCTTGATTGCCGGCATCGCCTACATCGTGTTGATCGAAGGCTTCCTGGCCAGCATCGATTTCGTGGCCCGGTCGCTGACCATTGTCTATTACGTCCGCACACTGGTGCTCCATTGGATCGAATTGCCGGCGAATATCCTGCGCAGCGCCCGCCGCGATTGGGGCCTCGCCCAGGAAACGATGCCGACCGTGGAGACATGTCTCACGCGGCTGCTCATCTTCTGCCTCGTCGGCACAGTTCTAGCCGCCTGGTGGTTCAGCCGCCGCGAGTTCCGCTTGAAGACTCCGGGCGACTAAACGCAACCCCGATAACTCCCACAATCGCTGAACTTTACCCAGCTTACAGTCGATATACGATAAGCCGAAGTTCCTGAGGAAGAGGCTGGGTCGTGCGCTGCGCTGTGCCAAATTGGCTGCGATTAGCGTTGTTGGCGCTCACGGTCTGCACCGGATGTCGCACGACCGGCGACTGCACGCGCGAGCATGTTGCCGAGCGCGTGGCTGACCGCATGGGCGTTTCGGTCGGGCCGGCTGTCAAATGCGGGCAATTCGTCTGGCCCAATGGCGTTTCAGCCAACACACCACTCGACGAAGAACAAGCCGTGTTGCTGGCGCTGTGGAACAACGCAGCGTTTCAGGAACAACTGGCCGACCTTGGCATTGCCCACGGTGACCTCGTGCAGGCGGGATTGTTACCCAATCCGGAGTTTGCATACCTTTTCAACGCACCCGACAAGCCGTTCAGATATCTGTTTGAATTCCCGCTCGAATCGCTGTGGCTGCGGCCAATCCGCATCGCGGCCGCAACTCGTGAATCAACTCGCACCGGCCAACGGCTCGTGCAGGTTGCCCTCGATCTGATCCGCGACACGCGGCAAGCGTATGCCGATGTGCTGCTGGCACGTGATCGACTCGGCGTGGCTGAAGAGGCCGTGCGCCTGCGCGGGGACATTGCCAAACTTGCCGAGGCACGTTTGCAAGCCGGTGATGCCAGTGGTCAGGAGGCGGCCACCGCCCGCATCGACGCGCTGGCTGCCACGCAAGACCTCACACGCCTACGTCACGATGTTGCGCTAACTGAAGAACGGCTGCGACTGTTGATGGGTATGGGTGAAAACCGCCGGTCCCTGCCGTTGATTGCGATCGCGCCATCCAAGAACGTCACACCGGATGTTGATACATTGGTGACTACAGCCACCGCGATTCGACCGGACATTGGTGCGGCAAGCGAAGCGGTGGCCGCCTCGGAAGAGCGATTACGAATCAGCAAGCTGGCGTGGGTCCGCGTGCTCGGTATTCTCGATGCCACGAGTGGTCGGAACACCGGTCACGAGTTCGCCCCGGCTGTGCGGGCAACTGTTCCGATCTTCAACTGGAATCAGGGTGCCATCGCCCGGGCGGAAGCCGAGTGCGCGAAAGCGACGCGGGCATGTCGCACATTGCACGATCAGATTGTTCTCGAAGTGCGGCAAGCCCACATTCGCTTTACCCAGGCCCACGACGAGTTGGCAATCCTCGATCGCGATGTGCGGCCGGAAGTGGAAGCGGCGATCAAACGAGCCGAGGCAAGTTACCGCGAAGGCAACGCCGGCTACTTGATTGTGTTGGAATCAACTCGACAAGTGCTGGATAGCCGGATGAGGAAGGCCCAACTCGAGGCTGACCTTCGCCGAGCGACCGCCGAGTTGGAACGGGCAGTCGGGCGGCGGTTGGATTCACTGGAAGAATGACATGCACTTTCGCGCGGGCGTCATCACCGGTGCCGTTGTCACACTGCTGGTTGCCGCGGCAGGGTGGTGGATCGTGTATCGCCCCGCGCCGGCATCCAGTGCAACGACGACTGCTGTCAAGCCCGCCACCGTTGCTCACATCTTGAAAGAAGAGACGGTCAACACCATCACGTTGACGCCCGAGGCGACGCAACGGCTCGGCATCACGACCGCCCCGATTACAATCAAGCCGACACGCCGAACACGGTCTTACA
This sequence comes from Gemmataceae bacterium, assembly GCA_031362705.1. GTDB lineage: Bacteria > Planctomycetota > Planctomycetia > Gemmatales > Gemmataceae > JAIBBI01. The sequence goes on from JANLTA010000198.1 coordinate 6,527, forward strand.
GTGGCGAGGTCACCATTCCCGCCGGTCGGGCGATCATTGTCGCGGCTCCACTCGGCGGCATACTGCAAGCGCCCGCCACGGGTGTCCCATCACCCGGCGCGGTCGTTCGCAAAGGCCAACCCGTCATGATGTTGTTGCCGCTTCTCACCCCGGAAGCGCGGACGACTATTGCCTCGGCTCGCGTCGATGCCGACGGGCAGCACAATATCGCAAAAAACAACCTTGATGCCGCCCGCATCGCGCTGGAACGCGCCCAAAAGATGCTCCGAGACATGGCCGGCAGCCAACGCAATGTCGATGAAGCGAAAGCAACTTTCGACAATGCCGGCAAGACGCTCGAAGCCGCCACGGCTCGCCGCGACTTGCTCATCAAGATCGCCGGCGAGGCCGACAAAGGCACGGCCGCGCCGATCCCGATGGATGCCCCCGCGGATGGTATGCTTCGAGCCGTCAATGCCTTAGCGGGGCAAAACGTCCCCGGCGGTGCGGCATTATTCGAAGTCGTTGACTTGACCCACGTGTGGATTCGCGTGCCAACATATGTCGGCGATGGCAAAGAGATTGATACCGCTGCCGACGCGGCCATCGGCGAGTTAGCTACGAAAGCAGGCGCGACAGTGCATTCAGCCAAACCTGTCGTTGCCCCCCCCACCGCCAACGCACTCGCCGCGACCAGCGATCTTTATTACGAGTTGGACAATCGCGCCACGAAATACTCGCCCGGCCAACGTGTCGGCGTCACACTCGCGCTCATCGGCGCGGCCACCAGTCCGACGATACCGTGGTCATCCGTGGTGATTGACATTCACGGCGGCACCTGGGTTTACGAACAAACCGCCGCTAATGTGTACGTCCGACGCCGCGTGATCGTGCGGCACGTATCAGACGGCGTGGCGGCATTGGCGTCCGGCCCACGTGCCGGCACGCAAGTCGTCATCACCGGGGCGGCCGAGTTGTTCGGCACCGAAATCGGGTTCAGCAAGTAAGGAAACAACGTTGCTCACCTGGCTCGTATCCACGTCGCTCCGCTTGCGGGTGGTCGTGCTTGCGCTGAGCGTGGTGCTGCTCATCGTCGGCGGCCGGGCATTGCAGACCGCGCCACTTGACGTGTTCCCCGAATTCGCGCCGCCGTATGTCGAAATCCAGACTGAAGCGCCAGGCCTATCCACGGAGGAAGTCGAAAGCCTCATCACCATGCCGCTGGAGAACGCGCTCAACGGCACAGCGGGGTTGAAGACGCTGCGCTCGAAGTCCGTTCTCGGTTTATCATCGGTGGTGTTGCTATTTGACGTGGGTGCCGACCTGTTTCGCTGCCGGCAACTGGTGCAGGAGCGACTCAGCCCGGAGGCGACGCGGCTGCCCGCCATCGCCAAACCACCGGTAATTCTGCAAGCGCTGTCATCAACGAGTCGCCTGCTCAAGATCGGCGTCTGGTCAGACACGCTGTCCCAACGTGATCTCTCGGTGCTGGCCACATGGACAATTCGCCCGCGCCTGATGGCCGTGCAGGGCGTAGCCAATGTCGCCATCTGGGGCCAGCGCGATCGCCAGTTTCAGGTACTCGTTCATCCAGATCGACTTCGGAACAACAATCTGACGCTCGATGCCATCGTCCGCGCCACCGGCGACGCCACGGTGTTGGACGCTGGCGGCTTTCTCGACACGCCGAATCAACGGCTCGCCGTTCGGCACCTTTCGCCGATCATCACGCCGGATGATCTGGCCCGCACCGTTGTGGATTCCCGTGCCATCGCGCCGGTGCAACTCGGCAACGTGGCCGATGTGGTGATCGGCTCACCGCCACCGATCGGCGATGCCGTGATTAACGACGGGCCGGGCTTGTTGCTGATCGTCGAAAAGCAGCCGCAGGCCAACACACTGGAAGTCACCCGGCAAGTGGAAGCCGCCCTCGAAGCGCTGAAGCCCGGCCTGCCCGGCGTCAATCTCGATCCGACCATTTTCCGCCCCGCCACGTTCATTGAGCGGGCGCTGGCCAACCTCACCCACGCCCTCTGGCTCGGCTGCGGTCTTGTCGCCTTAATCCTGATTGCATTCCTCTTCGATTGGCGCACCGCGCTCGTAAGCCTAACGGCCATTCCACTTTCGCTGGTCGCCGCGGTCCTGGTGCTGACCAAACTCGGCATGTCCATCAACACGATGGTCCTCGCCGGCCTGGTGATCGCGCTCGGCGAAGTCGTGGACGACGCCATTATCGACGTCGAGAACATCGTGCGCCGCCTACGGCTGTCGGCGAAAATGACACCGCGACCGTCGGCATTCCAAGTCGTTCTCGACGCTTCACTAGAAGTTCGCAGCGCGGTCGTGTATGCGAGTCTCATCGTCATGATGGTGTTCTTGCCGATCTTCTTTCTGGACGGCCTCGCCGGCTCGTTCTTCCGCCCGCTGGCACTGGCCTACATCCTGGCAATCCTGGCATCGCTGCTGGTGGCCCTTGTCGTTACGCCGGCGCTGTCGCTGATGTTGCTATCCAAACAAACACGATCCCGACCCGAAGCGCCTCTGACGCGCTGGCTCAAGGCGCTGTACATGAAAGTGTTGCCGCCGCTGGTGGATCGGCCATTGGCTTGTGCAACCATGCTGGTCGTGGCCTTTGGCATCAGCGCGGCCGCAACGACACAGCTCGGCCAGGAGTTCATGCCCAAGTTCCAGGAAACTGATTTCCTGATGCACTTCGTCGAAAAGCCCGGCACCTCCATCGAAGCGATGCACCGCATCACCGCCCGGGCCAGCAAGGAATTGCGGGCGATACCCGGCGTACAAAACTTTGGCTCGCACATTGGCCGGGCCGAAGTCGCCGACGAAGTGGTCGGACCAAACTTCACTGAGTTATGGATCAGTGTCCGTCCGGACGTGGACTATAACGCGACGCGCAAGAAGATCGAGGAAGCCGTCGATGGCTATCCCGGATTATATCGCGATGTCCAGACCTATCTACAAGAGCGCATTAAGGAAGTGTTGACGGGAGCCGGGGCCAGCATCGTCGTCCGCGTCTTCGGCCCTGACCTGGCGGTGCTGCGGGCCAAAGCCAAGGAGATCGAAGCGGCCATCATTGACGCACGCATCCAAGGCGTGGCTAATCTCAAAGTCGAAGCGCAGACTCTGGTGCCGGTCGTTGAAGTGCGACTGCGACCGGAAGCCGCCGCTCAATTTGGCCTGACCGCCGGTCAGGTCCGCCGGGCGGCAACCACGCTGCTGAAAGGCACGAAAGTCGGCGAAAGTTACGAAGGCCAGAAGAAATTCGATGTAATGGTCTGGGGCGTGCCGGAGTTGCGCTCCGACCTCGGTGCATTGCAACGATTGCCCATTGATACGCCTTCGGGTATGCAAGTTCGCTTGGGCGACGTGGCGGATGTGATCATTGCTCCGACACCCAATGAGATCAAGCGCGAAGGCGCTTCACGCCGGATCGATGTCACCTGCAATGTGGCTGGCCGCGATTTGGGTTCCGTTGCTCAGGAGATCGAAGCGAAAGTCAAAACGCTGAAGTTCGATGCCGAGTATCACCCGGAGTTCCTCGGCGAATACACCGCCCGGCAAGAGTCATCCCGGCGACTGTTGTTTCTGTCGATTCTCGCCTTCGTCGGCATCGTGCTGACGCTGTACAGCGACTTCCAATCCTGGCGGCTCACGCTGCTCGTCGTGCTCACGCTACCGTTCGCCCTGGTCGGCGGCGTGGGCGGCGCACTGATCACCGGCGGCGTGCTCTCCCTGGGATCACTCGTCGGCTTCGTCACCGTGCTCGGCATCGCCGCCCGCAACGGCATCATGTTAGTCAGCCACTTCCGTCACCTAGAGGATGAAGAAGGCCACCCATTTGGCCGGGACTTGGTACTGCTAGGTTCAGCCGAACGCCTCTCCCCAATCCTGATGACCGCCCTCGCCACCGGCCTGGCCCTCGTCCCCGTAGTCGCCGGCGGCATCAAACCCGGCGCGGAAATCGAACACCCATTAGCCGTAGTTATCCTCGGCGGATTAGTGACTTCGACTTTGCTGAACTTGTTCCTGTTACCACCGCTATATCTGTGGCTGGGCCGGCGAACGACGACGGAACAGTGACGGCGTTGCCTTATCGGCACACTGATAGCGAATTGCCATGACGAATTTGAATCTTGTTTAATTCCCCTCCCTCGAAGGGAGGGGTTAGGGGAGGGATTGAATTGGACCCTGTCATCGAAAAACGCTGCCGCACGCGGATGCAAGTCATGAATCCCTCCCCTACCCCTCCCTTCGAGGGAGGGGAACTTGAATAGGGACTTGACTGAATCAAAAGCCATCAAAGGAAGTTGGCAAGACCACTAACCACTACTCATATCGACCCGCCAAACCGCAACCGGAATTGAATAAGGTCGCTGGCGGCGATGGCCCCGTCGTTATCGAAATCAAAACCGTAGGGGCCAGCGCCGCCATATGCAAGCCTAAAGCCGATGATGAAATCCCAAACGCCTGCGTAGCCATCAGCATCCCAATCGCCATACAATCGAAAGATTTTCGACAAGTACAATGGTGCCGGAGCGGCAGGTTCATCAAACGCAAAGTCATCTCCGGTGATGCCGTCGCTATTGCCATCCAGGCCCGAGGCGATTTGAGACGCAAGGACGTGAAGCGCGTAACGCCCATCTGCCAATGAGTTGAAATCAAGCATCCCGCCCGTGAAGGTCAGAGTCACCTTGGTTCCCGTCCCGGAGTTATCAACGGCCGCGGCCAACGTCACCGAGCCAGTGCTGTAACTGACTCGATTGAGCGTGAATGCCGACTTGGCATTGGCATCGCCGCCGACGAATGACACTTTGGAATCAAAGGTAACTGCGACATCGACGACTCGTGAACGCTGCGTTTGTTCGGACCCGGTCTTGGTGGAATTGATGACGACGTTGGACACCTTGGCTGGCTGGCTTTGCAATTCAAATGCGCCGATATCCGGCGCGCCGAATCCGATGCGCGCAAAAGACGGCCCGCGCTGATCCGTGGCCAGGTTGGCGGAGTTGCTGCCAGCATTGATGGCCGGGCTGCCGGGCAAAAGTGCCATCGTTTCTGTCAGCCCGCCATTGTTTTGCAATGGGCCCAGTAAGGGATTGATTGCCGGGCCAATCAAGCAATTCTTGGCGGTGACACTTCCGCCGCTTAATTCGGTCGGGCTATTGCCGTAGAGGATCGTGCTTTCGATTCGAATTTGCGGCGAGCCGCTGGTAACGGCGATTGCGCCGCCGGTTTGTCCCAGGTTGCTGGCGATTGTGCAGTTATTGAAATAGTATTTGCCCGAACTTGCGCCGCCGTTGGAAACCGCGCTTCCGCTGTTGCTGGCAGTATTCCCGGCGATTGTGCAGTTATCGAAAGTGATGCTTCCGCCCGGTGACGTAAGAAATGACAAACCACCACCAAAGCCGGCCGAGTTGTTTTTGGAAAACGTGGACCGGCTAAAATTGATCAGTGCGTTCGGAATGCGCACAAACACGGCCCCGCCGTTGCTAGCCGAGGAGTTGCCGTCAAATGTGCTATCGACAATGTTGAGTTTCCATCCTGAGGTTGGAACCTGCGCGGTTGAACAGTCCAACGCGACAGCGCCACCGAAATTCAGCGATGTAGCATTATTGGTAAAAGTGCAACGAGTAATGTTGATCGAACCGAGCGTGGGGAAACCGGGCGTATTCGGGGCGCCGAATGCCCCGCCAGAATTTGACGACTTGTTCCCGTCAAACACGCAATCCGTGAGGTTTACGTTGTCATCCACGGATGAAAGCGTAATCGCGCCGCCATAACTGCCGTTGCCATTGACGAATCTGATTCCGGAAATATCAAACGTTGCCACGCCCACAGGCGCGCCGAAATTGAGCACCCTCGACAACCCGCCCGCATCAATTGTGAAATTCGGCATGCCTGGACTCAACAATGCCGGCCCAACGATTTTCACAGATTCGATCACAGCAACTTCATTTGTGACGACATAAGTCCCCCCCGCAAGATAGCTTGCGAAATGGATTTCATCGACGCCAGGCAAGGCATTGGCTGCTGAGATGGCGCTTGACAACGTGTAGCCAAATTGAGATTCGTCGACCGTAAACACCGCCGGCGCGTCGCGGCGTTCAAGCGCCCAAACGAACAATCGCCTGCAATGTTTCAAGGCCGACCTCGCGGTCAAGGTGTGTGGCGTCAATGTACTCGGCTGGGGCCTGGAACTCAAGGTGACACTTCCATTTGTTTCGTCACATTCGAATTGCCCAAGTAATACCGAATTACCTTGATTCCTAACAATCATTGCGTCAAGCACCAACGGAAGCCGATTCGGGCGCGAACGACGTCGGGGTTGTTGGCGAGGTAATCGCAACGGCGGCGGAGGACGTTTTTCAGGTGGCCGATGTCGTGGAACATGCGGTTGGCCACCGCTTCACGGAGGAGCGGCCAAAGCGTTTCGATCGGTTGCAGTTCGGGGGTACACGGCGGTAGACGATGCAGCACGACGTTGGACGGCACCACCAACTTCTTGGCGATGTGCCAGCCGGCATTGTCGACCACCACGACGAGAATCTTGTTCTTGTGCGGGTCGGCCCAGGAATAACAAGGGACATTCTGGAATAACAAGGGACATTCTACTTTACATTGCAGCCTTTGCGACTCCGCGAGGCGGAGAGTGGCTTTCGTTATACGCCGAAAACCTATTTCGAGACCTTCGCCTTCCCGCGCCCGACGCCGAAGCAGCGTGAGACCATCGCCGCCGCCGCGAAGTCGCTCGATGAATTGCGCTCAAACTGGCTTAACCCACCGGAGTGGACGAAGATTGAGGCGGTGGAGTTCCCCGGCTCGGCCGATGGCCCGTGGGCGCGGTACGTTCACGACGCCAACAAGAGCGGCATCGGCACGGTGCGCTATCCGCGTCGAATACCGACCGACTCCGGAGCCGACAAGCTGCTGGCCAAGCGCACGCTGACCAACCTGTACAACACAAAGCCCGAATGGCTCAACCAGGCCCACGCCAAACTCGACGCCGCCGTCTTCGCCGCCTACGGCTGGGACGCCGGCATGAGCGACGATGACTTATTGGCCGCGCTATTGAAGCTGAATCTGGAACGCGAGCCAGCAAAGCGAAAGGCGAGCGTCGGAGCGTAAGCCCGACGTGGAGTCAGCGTCGCCGTGAAAACCAAAACCACGTCGTGCTGACGCATCGACGCTCGCCAACAAATTGCGGCGGATGGTATGGCCGCGGCGGCTGTTCCGGGTGGTATGTTTACCGGCTTTGCGGGAACATGGTGAGACTTGCATCGAGACATGTCGATTTGCTGCTCCCATGATCGCTTCACTTGCAAATGGCATGATGCAGCCTGTGGGATTTTTCTGCTACTTGGCTTGCTATTCATAAATTATAGTGTACACTTGTTTATATCGGCTTCCGGAGCCGATGATTGACGCAGATGTCGGGTTCGGATCCAGCCCGTAGCAGGCGTCAATTGCAGGTAGATCCGGGAATCGAGTTGATTCAACTGTTGGAAGACCAATGCCGGAACCGGTTTTCCTTCAGTGAAGTTAGCGAAATTCCCGGATGAGTTGGTGTCTGTTGAAAGGCGATGCCGCGGGACAACACGATCCGGCGTCACTGTCGCGTAAACAACCTCACCACCTACCCCCTCGCCATCAGCGACAAATGAGCCGACCTGTTCGGCTCACAAACAAAGCGCCACACGCGCCCACCTCGAGTGTGGCAACAAGGTTGGCCGCCGCGGTCGCGGCGAGCGTGACCAATCCTCAAGTGCCCGCGGCTATCGCCTTTCCAGCACGTGGCATTGCGCGCGCGGGCGGGTATGGGGAGCGAGGGATGGCGGAAATGTGTCGGCGAACGGGAGTCGGGATCGGGCACCTCGGGTCAGGTCTGGTGATTGATCGCCAGCGAGAGTGTTCTTTGACAACTGAATTTGCGGCCAACGCCGCCCCGCGAGGGCGAGGGGAATTAGAACCCTGGCGTCCAATTCCCGACTTCCGGTATGGGCGCTGACTGTTTGTGAACAATCCACGGTG
>JANLTA010000269.1:0-4947 GCA_031362705.1 Gemmataceae bacterium
GCTGCGTCAGTAGCGCATTACTGTAAACGCTGCCTTGGGTCAGGAATTGAAACAACAGCGGGTCGTCGATGCTGGGAGGCAGTTGCACCGTCAACGGGTCGCGTTCCGCCTTGCCCGCCCCGCCGCCGCCGGCAACCTCGAAGAGGTTACGAAGCCCAAGTGAAAACGATGCGATCGGCAGCGTGAGCACCGGCAACGTGCCCGACGCGGGTGTCAGCTTCAACGTCACCATCGACGGTGGCGGGCTGGAATAGGCCGACAGGGTTGTGCCCGCAGGCAGGCCGGGACCGGTATTGTTATTGAGCGACACGCTCCACGATTTCTGCCAGGCACTCGTAGCCTCCGTGACCGAGCTGAAGATCATGGCTGCCGATTCACCAGGCAGCGAGTCGCCAGCGCCACCGCGGCTGTCGCTGACTACGTTGACGGTGTCCATCACCCACACGGCAACGGGAGCGCCGGCCGAGTTTCGCTGCGTCAGCACAGCCGAACCAAAGTGGTCGGTGGCCCCAACAACTCGAAGCAGCCACGGCGAGTTGGCCGCCAGGGAAAACTGCACTTGGAGCGCATCGAACGAAGTGGATGAGCCGATACCCGCGATTGGATTCTGGATGCCGAACTGGTAGCTGTCGATGGGCAGCGTAATCGCCGGGAGAGTCGATGATCCTGATTGTGGAATGAGTTGCAAGGTGATGAGCGGTGAGGATGGAGCGGCCGGCAGCGGCGACAATGTCAGCCCGCCGTGCAACGCCGGACCAGTTGAGTTGTTCTTGACCTGGTTCCACGATTTCGTCACCTTGCTGGTCCCTTCGGTGATCGACACGAAACCGAACTTCAAGCATTGCTCCGGCAGTTCGACGCCGCCGGTGTAGGAGTCGGCTTCGACGAATACATCGCTCAGCGCCCACGCTACGACGGGTTGATTGAGGTCATTGCGCTGGATTAGCAGGCCCGAGTTGTATTTGGCCGATTGCGTCAGTTTCGCCATGATCAGCGGTGAATTAGCGAACATTGCAGTGGTGATCTCAAGCTGATCGAACGCACTCGAGCCCCCAAAGCCAGGCTGGTAGACGTCGGCAGTCCAACCAATCGTGTAGTCATCGACGGCAATGGTCACGACCGAACCGCTCGCCGGCGTCAGTTCCAGGGTGATCCGCGGCTGCGTCGGCGGCGCGGGCAAAGGCGCCAATGTCAGTCCAGTTGGCAACGTCGGGCCAGTGGCGGCATTGGTTAAGATGCTCCACGACTTTTGCGTAGTGCTGGTGGCCTCGGTGACGGCTCCGCACACGATCGTCACTTCGTGGCCGGGCAACCCGGTGCCGCCTGAGATCGCGTCAGTCGATATAAGCCCTGTAGACATCACCCAGGCGGCGACCGGCTGCCCCGAACCATCGCGTTGCGTCAAGATGATGCTGCTGAATATCTGACCCATCGCGACAAATTCCAGTAGCCGAGGGCTGTCGGCCGCGTACGGCAAAGTGACTGTGATGTTGTCAAATGTCGTGTTGCCCTGAGCTGGAGGGATAACGCCATTACCCCATGCGACGGGGTTGCTGTAGCCGATCGTGTAATCGCTGATCGGCAAACTCACGGGATTGCCGGCGCCGCTAACGGGCGTCATATCAAGGGTAACCTTCGCGGCTCCGCTCGGCGTCGGATAACTTGAGAGCGTCAAGCCCGCCGGCAGGGCCGGGCCCGTCGATTGATTGAGCACTTGGTTATATGACTCAGTCTTTCCCTTGGTCGCTTCGGTGACGGCGTGAAAATTGATTGCAAGCCCTTGTCGTGGCAGTGCGCTGCCGCCTTCAATCGTGTCGCCGACGATGCGCGGATTGCTCATCACCCACACCACAACCGGATTGCCATTGGATGTGCGCTGAATGAGTGTCGCCGTGCTGTACGTCGGTTGTGTCGTCAAGAGTGCAAACAACTGCGGGCTAACGGCCGCGTACGCGAGATCCACATCGAGCAAGTCAAGGGAGGCTTTTCCAGACGAAGTGGGTGTCATGGAGGAGTTGGCGTAACCGATCGAATATGAATCGATCGGCAACGTGATGATCGGCGAACTGCCCGATGTCGGCGTAAGCTTCAGCGTAATCGCGGGTGAAAGCGGGCCCGAGTGATACGGCGCCAAAGTCAGTCCGCCCGGCAATGCCGGCCCCGTGGGTGTGTGATATTTGACGCTCCACGACGCCGTCGCCTGTTTTGTGCCTTCGGTCACGGCAGAAACGTAAAGCGACAATTCCTGGCCCGGTGCGCCGCCTTCCGCGCCGGTCGTCGTCGAATGCTCGACGTAGACCTTTTCGAACTGCCAGACCGCCACTGGTTGATCCGCGTCATCGTATTGGACCAGCGAACCGGTCCCGTAATTACCGGTGATCATCGGGGTCGACAATGCGGCCAAGGTGTTCGGCGAATTGTCGCCGAACGCCCGGCGAACCACCAGACGGTCAAACGAGACCTTACTGCTGGCGACACTGGACCCAAAGGAATACGATTGCAGTTCCATCGACACCGGCGACGACAACGAGGAAGCCGAACCCGGCGTCAGATTCAAGGTAGCCCGCGCAGGGGCCAACCGCTGCTCCAGCCGCTCGCACGCAAGTCGGCACCACTGTCGTCGAAAGTCTGTTCGGCTCATGAGATCATTCTCCTTGATGATCTCAATGCTCTTTTCTCGTCAACCGCGTCTCACGGAATTTCGAAATTGTCAGAGATGGGGGCACTTTCAACATAAAACACAGGCTTTACTACTTCTTCATAGCATCATCAAAAAGCTTATTCCATTTCGCATATTCGGGATTCTTGGGGTCAAACGCGCTCAAGGCAAGTTGCTTCGTGGCTTCGGCGCGATCCGGGTTCCCCTGCACCTGGTAAATTTCGGTCATGTTGACCAGGGTCTTCATGCGCAGGGTCACCGTTGGTTTGCCAATGGCGTCAACGATACCCAGGGCGGCCTGCAACTCCTTCAGTGCGCCATCGTAGTCCTTCAGTCCTTTCAGGCACTGGCCGCGGAGACGCAGGACAGTCGCCACCTCCAGGCTCTTGTCACCAACATTGGCTTTGAAGATCGGCAGGACAGTTTCGACCAGATCGCGCGCCTGCTGGAACTCTTCCTGGTCAACCAGGATCGCGGCCTGATTGAATCGCGTCCGAGCGCCGGGGAAGCCGCCCGGACCGAAGATGGTGTCGCGCATGACGGCGACGCGGCTCAGCAAGTCGGTCGCTTTGGCAAATTCCCTTTTGCGGTACCAGACGTTTGCCAGGTTTTCCATGACGGTAGCGATCGACGGATGCACGTCGCCATATATGCGGTGTCGAATCGCCAGAGCTTCTTCGTAAAGCGGGACCGCCTCGTCCAATTTCCCCCGCTTCATTTTGACCGTGGCGAGGTTGCTGGTCAGTCTCGCAATACTGCTCTCAGTCCGGGATTGTCGTATCCATTGGAGGGCATCCTCTCGCAACTTCTCCTCCGCCTCTAGATCCGACTTCCATTCTGAAACCAGGTCCGCCTTGTGCGAGAGCAGCACAGCGCGGGTTGTCGGGTCGACTGCCGGCAGCCGCCCGAGGATGTCATCGCATTGCCGCAGGTGCTCTGCCGCTTCGGGATATTGCGAAAGGCGGATGCGGATTTCCGCGGTGTCGCCATGCTGCTTCAACAATTCCAAGCGACGCGATTCACCAAAACTGTTCAGAATCTCGATGGCTTTCAGGTTGACGGCCAACGCCGCCTTGTAATCCGGTTGGCTGATGTAGGCACGGCCCAGGGCCCGCAACGATTCACAGTGCCGGAACGTGTTGGCCTCCGAACCTATCGAACGAAGAGCGACCGCTCGTTCCAGCTCGCGCACGGCCTCTTTGATCTTGCCAAGCGATGCAAACGTCGCCCCCAAAAAGGTGCGGACGGCGGCTTCCTCCAAGGGCCGATCCTTGAGCGTCGCATCCGCTTTGGACGAAGCCTGATTAACCAACTCCAAGACCGTCAACGAGACCGACCCCTTATGATCGGGATCGACCGACATGAACATCGATTCCATGAAACCATTGAGGGCGTTGGCTCGTGCGGCTTCCCGGTTGGCGTTGTCGCGCTGAGTTTCGGCCAGTTTGCGTTGTTCCGACTCGTTGTTGCGCGCAATATCTGCGGCATCACGTTCACGCCGAGCCTCGAACAGTCCCAGAGTGGTGCCAATACTGCCACCGACCAAAGCGAGGAGTACGAGGCCTACCGCTACCGCTTGACCTTTGTGCCGTCGAATGAACTTCCTCAGTCGGTGGCCCGTGCTTGGAGGTCGCGCTTCCACCACCTCGTCGGCCAGGTATCGCTGAAGATCGCGGGCCAGCCCGTTCGCCGTGTCGTATCGGCGTGTGCGGTCCTTCTCCAGCGCCTTGAGCAGCACCCAGTCGAGTTCCCCCTTCATCAGCTTGGAGAGCTTTGCCGGTTCGATGCTGCGGTTCGCCGCCACACTCGGCAGCGTGTCGATGCTGCTGAGTTTTGCACTCGGGGACGGGGCTTCTACTTCTCGAACGATTCGCAAAACTTCCAACATCGCGGCTTGGCCGAGCGATTTGCGATCCACCGGCGTGTGGCCGGTAAGCAACTCGTACAGCAACACGCCGAGAGCGTAGACGTCGCTTCGGGTGTCAATGTCCATATTGTTAAGGCTGGCCATCTCCGGCGACATGTACTCGGGCGTGCCCACCAATGCGCCAAATCCCGTCATTGGGCCGTGGTCGGTGAGCGGGTGCCCCGCGGCCTTGGCCACACCGAAGTCGATGACCTTCGGCACTGGCCGGTCGTCGTACAAGGCGACCAGCACATTCGATGGCTTGATGTCACGGTGAATAATCCCCTTCTGGTGCGCATGTTGAATCGCGTGGCAGACGGGTACGAAGAGTTCCAGTCGCTGCCGGGGAGTCAGCTTCCGACTATCGCAGAATTGGGTGATC
>JANLTA010000290.1:0-2250 GCA_031362705.1 Gemmataceae bacterium
GGAGGCCCATGCTCTGGAAGAACTGCAGCACGCTTTAACCATTGCCGGTCAAATCGACTATCTCGGCGGTATGCCGACGGTGACTCCTCGAAAGGTCCGCGTTTCTGAAGACGCCAAGGAGATGCTGCAGTTCGATCTCGACAGCGAGAACGAGACCATACGCAACTATCGAATACGCGTCCGCCAGTGCGAAGCGCTCGGCGAATACGCGCTGGCCGAGCACTTGCGAGCCATCCTAGTCCAAGAACAGGAACATCAAGTCGACCTCGCAACTGCGCTGGGTAAGGATGTACCCGATGTCACGGCCGATGATGAACGCGCCTGAGCATTCTGAATCTACTTGAGGACAATCATGCCAGAACAACCGCCAAATCAACCAACGCCCGAAACGCCAAGCCCGGCATTGACGACGTATGACGAGACCGCGGGTGCCGCACCCAATGACGATGTCGATCTTTCGTTAGCTGGCCAAGAGCGCGGCGACCGAATTGAAACCGGCAAGGCAATCGCCCGGGCCGGGAAAGCCGCCGGACATGTGCCCGGCGCAATGGAACGAAAGAAAAAGTGATCAACCCAAATCGCCCTTTTCGCTACTGACGAAACAACGGCATTACAAAGGAGATACGCTCATGGCTTTGATACTGCTCATCGTCCTCGGGATCGTGATATTTGCCAGTCTCCCGCGCTACCAGTATTCGCGCGATTGGGGTTACCGTCCTGCGGGTCTTCTTGGGCTAATTTTGATTGTGGTCGTAGTCCTCGCTCTGATTGGCTCAATTCCGTGGGGCTACCGTTCGGCTTACGTGGTTAACCCGCGGCCCGTGATCATTGATCGACGTCCCATCACAGTCATCAATCCACCGGCAACGCCCGCCAAACCCGTCAATCCACCTGTGGTGGAAACGACACCACCAGGCTAAGCGATGTTGTTGCAGGGAAACATGGAGTCGCCCAAAGACATCCTGCGCGTCGCCAATGCGACTGACAGTGACCTGATTGTCAGAGGGACACATGGCGATCAGAGGTTGACGCAACTCTCCTGGGGTAGCGTTGCCGATAAGGTGCGACGCGATGCCGGTTGTGCCGTGCTTACCGTGAAGACTGAATTGCCCGATAACGAGGCGCAGCTCGCAATGGCCGGCACCCAGTCGTTGCCAGCGTTCACGGCGCAGGCGGTACAAGTATTCGTCGTTCGCCTCATCAGCCATCGAGCGAAGCCATGCAACCATTCCGACTCATGTTGATCGTGACTCAGGGTGAAAACGCTGGCAATAGCTTTGATTTCGAGCATCGCGGCCGATGCCTGATTGGCCGGGCCGCGGACTGCGACATTCGTCTCAGCCGGCGTGATGCGGAATCCGATATTTCACGCCACCACTGTGAGTTGGAATTCGATCCTCCCAACGTTTGGCTGCGTGACCTCGGCAGTCGCAACGGCACTTTTCTCAATGACAAACCCATCGGCCAGCGCCCGTCGGATGTTCCAGTTGAGGAAGTGGACATTCACCAATTCCCGTCTTACAGCGTCGCCAGCGGGGACCAAATACGAGTGGGCCACTCCGTGCTCCGCGTCGGCGTGATTGGTGACGAGGCCTGATCTGTCCTAGAACACAGCAGCAGCTAAGGGTGAGTATTGCGTATTGGTTTCGGTAGTTAGGACGCGCCAATGCGGTTGCGTGAATGTCGTGAATTGGGGATTCGGTAGTGGGGAAGTTTGGTCTTCATCGTGCTTCCTTTGTGCCCTTTGTGTCTTCGTGGTGGGTCTTAAGAACTCACCACAAAGGCACAAAGAACACAGAGGAAAACACAGAGAAGACAAGATCATCTCATACCCGTCAATTTCTCGCGCCGTGGCAAATTGACCCACGACCGGGGATTCGTTCATTAAAGGAACGACTTTCGAGTGGGTAGTCCAATTCTTGCCTTGGCACGCGCCTACCGCGTTGCCTTTGTTCCGGTTTGCGGCTGGATCGCCCAAGATGCCGCTTTTTCCACAACTTAGATCGCCAACAGGAGTTATAACAATGAGAAAATATCGTTCCGATCCATTTATCTCTTTTTAAAAGGGCACCCCCTGTCGGATGAAACAAACTCAAAGCTCAGATTTCACGTAAGCGTCCGCTGAATGGATGTGGGTCAGATGTCCCGGGCGGCGACGGCTCCCGGGTCGGTTGGTTTTACTTGGCGTTGGTCTGGGTTGTTGCCCAGGCATCGGGCAACAGGTCGGCCAGGTCGCTGCCAGATGGGCGG
>JANLTA010000301.1:0-6538 GCA_031362705.1 Gemmataceae bacterium
CATCACACCCCACGGCAACCAACCCGGCGGGAGTACCTGATTGCCCAATAAGGCCCATTTCTCGATTTGATGACTTGATTGTTCGTTTTCCGCTTTGGCTCGTTCTGTCTCAATGCGGCGAATCTCGGAAACCTGGTTCAGATAGTCCGCCGGCGTGATCTGGCCGGCCTGTCGCTTGTTCCACAATTCAGTTTCCTGTTCAGACCGTTGCGCTATTGCCCGTTTTTTCTCCGTTCGCCCCGGCGACCACATGCTGATCAACGTGGGCAATTGCGCCAGCCCGACAAACACAAACGTGATGCCGAAGATGATCGACCGTCGCCGGCGCGGATTGGACATCATCGCGGCAAGCCAGCCGCGAAACTGATAAGTGAGCGCTGTCACCATCAGAAAGAACGAGGCAATCATCGGCAGCGCCCACAACAATGCCGGCCCGCGATCCAAGGCCAATCCCACGGCCAGGCCAACCATAGTCGGCAGAAAATACACCACCGACAGTGCCATCCATGAACTAATGTAGTTGATGAGGAACACACCCGATAGTGGCACGGGCAGATGCAGGAATTTCTCAGGCGATACTGTTTCCGAACGCTGCAATTCGGTGACCACGCCGATCATCCAGAACGAAAGAAAGACACACGCCAAGCCATCCCAAATCGCCAACAACACCAACGGAGAGTATTCATGCAGGACATACTGGCCGACCGGGATGGCCGACACAAACGACATGAACGCCAGCAGCAGCAATAGTGCAAAGAAAATGCCCGTGATGACAGCGTTGACGGTGCCCAATCGCTTGATTTGATTCACGCGAATGCGCCAGCGCAGCCATAGAACTGTACGGAGATGTTGCCAAATCACGGCGACCTCTCCTCCAGCCAGTTGATCTTCGGTGCCGGCTCTGAATCCGCGCCGGCCTTCTCCAGGAAGCGCTCCTCCAACGTCCCGCCATGCCGCAACTCGTCCAGCGAAGTCTGTTCGACAAGGTTGCCCTTCACAATGATGCCGACATGTGTGCAGAGCTTCTCGACAATTTCCAGTACGTGCGAAGTGAGAAACACCGTCGAGCCACGATGCACGAAACCCGCCAACAGATCGCGGATGGTCCGCGATGTCACAGCGTCTACGCCCTCGAACGGCTCATCCAGGAATAACAAGTCCGGGTTAGGTAATAGCGCCGCGGCTAGCGCCAGTTTTTTCTTCATGCCGTGCGAATACTCGACCGTGAGTTTCTTGGCCTCGTCATCCAATGCCAGCGCCGGCAGCAACTCATCAATACGACTGCGAATGGTATCCCGCGGCAATAAATACATCCGACCCACAAACGTGAGATATTCCCTAGCCGTCAAGTTGTCGAAGAGCGCCAGATCTTCAGGGACCACGCCGACGCGGCTCTTCACGGCGAGTGCCGCCTTCGGGTCACGAACATCCTGTCCAAGTACCCGAATGTCGCCATCCGTCGGGGCGAGCAACCCCGTCAGCATCTTGATGGTGGTGGACTTGCCCGCGCCGTTGGGGCCGAGAAATCCGTAGAAGGTGCCGCTCTCGACTTTCACGTCGATGGCGTTAACAGCAAGAAAGTCGCCGAAGCGTCGCGAGAGTTTGTGTGTTTCGATGGCGAGAGGCATTGGCAGTGTCCCGCATCCCCCAGCACGGTGCGTCGCACCGGCTGCTTAGAGCGTCAGAACACAGCCTATGACTTTGGACGGGATTTCGACCCACCCCGGCGTCGGCTCAACCGACTTTGCGTGAGGCCTTCCATAGCATGTACGTGACACGGCGGCGCAGCGAGCGTAGTTTTTGTATGCGGTCGCGAACGTAATGTGAATAAACGCAATAGATGCCGGCGACCGCCAGGCCAAATAGCGCGTAGATGAAGGCTTCCATATTGTGACTCCGCGGGCGGTGACGGGAGCCGCGCGATGTGGGTGAAACCGGTTGGCTCGCCATCGAGCCAATTCGTGTTCACTAAATTCATAGGCTAATTTTGCACGACTGTCAAACGTGTCAGTGTCGCCAATGCTGGAACATCCCTCACTTTGCATCGAGCCATTCCGCGGCACGCCACAAGGCCGCTGCCGCATCGTGCGCGACGCATCTACCCTGACAGCCGTGGGTCGCATCGTGAGAATTCACATTTCGCTGCGGCCACCAACCATCGCTGTGTTGGAAGGCCCGGATGATTCCTTACTAACAACCGTGCGCCGGAATTGGTGGTTTTCTACGCCGAAGATTCTGGACGCCGACAACGAAGCTGTCGCTGTATTTCGGTGCGGTCGCCTGCAATGGCCCGATGGTCGCATTATTGCCAACCGCGTGAGACTTACATCTGAGCGTCTTGAGTTTCACGCCGCCGCCGGCGTGGAATTGGCCCATTGGATCGTCAGCCCTAGCGGACTGCGTCTCAGTTTTCATCCGCGCATAGTGGACGAGCCGCTGATCAAGATGGCGATTTTCGGCGCGGTGATTAGTCACCATTGATCGTATCGGTCCAAAAAACGCATATGATAACAGGTAGTCGTTTTGGGGCTAGCACTTCTACCGCCCTCGGGAGCTTGACCATGATTGCACGAACACGTCGGGGATTCCTTGCGGATGTCGGCCGTGGCATGTTGGCGGCCAGTGTCGGATCAGCAGCGGTGGGTGAACTTGGGTTGACGTCCATTCGCGCCGATGACGGACCGGAAGCTCTCAGCTTCGGAAAACTCGAACCGCTCGTCGCCGTGATGCAGGAAACTCCTGCCGAACAACTCGTCCCGCTGTTGGCGTCGAAGTTAGCCGGAGGGACTGAGCTCAAGACACTCGTCACGGCGGGTGCGCTTGCCAACGCCCGTACTTTTGGAGGTCAGGACTACACCGGTTACCATGCGCTGATGGCACTGGCTCCCGCCTACGCCATGGCAAAGGAGCTGCCGGAAGCACGGCAGGCTCTACCGGTCCTCAAAGTTCTCTATCGCAACACTCAACGCATCCAGGAACAAGGCGGCCGCAAGAACGAAGTGCTGAAAACGTTACATCCCCCGCAACGCGGCAGTCAGTCGCCAACGAGTGAACAATTACGCCAAGCCGTCCGCCAAACGAAAACGAGCGAAGCGGAATCTGTCTTCGCGGAAATGGTCGGCTTGTCGCCGAGCGACGCATTTCATCACTTGCAAGCAACGGTTCACGATGACATCGACGTGCATCGCGTCGTTCTCGCCTGGCGGGCCTGGGCGTTGCTCGATTTCACCGGGCAGGAACAGGCTCACACGCTCTTGCGCCAGTCCGTGCGTTTCTGCACTCAAAGTGAGCGTGAGCGGTTGGATCGTGGCCGAGCCGAACCGGGCATTCGTGCAACGCTGCCAAAGCTGCTCGACCAATATCGGCTCGTCAATCGTCCGCTTGGAGAGCGCCAACCCGATGATCGCTGGGTCGAAGAACTTGCTCAGGCGGTCTACGCAGGCACGCGCGAGAAGGCGGCCGAGAGCGTGGCCGCCGCATTGGCCGAAGGAATGAACCCAGAAGCCATCGGCGAAGCGATATCGTTGGCGGCCGCACGTCTCGTTTTACATGATCCGGGTCGCGTCAATGGCGATGCCGAGAAACCGAAAGGCAGCGTTCACGGCGCATCAGTCGGTGTTCACGCATCCGATTCGGCCAACGCCTGGCGACAAATCGCCCGCGTCTCCAATGGCCGTGATGCAACCGCAAGTCTGATTGTCGCTGCTTACCACACCGCAGGGCAAACGCATGGCCTCAATCCGTCGCCGTATCCTTATGTCGAGCAGCTCGAAGTCGTCAAGGAAGGCGACCCGGAAAAACTGCTGCGTGCCGCTGACGAAGCGATTCGCGCCAAGGATCAGGCTCGAGTCTGTGCCGTCGTTCATCGTTACGGCGAGCGTGGAGGATCCACCCGACCGCTCTTCGATTTGTTGCTTGGCTTCGCCACCAGTGAAGACGGCGCATTGCACGCCGAGAAGTATTATCGCACCGTGTGCGAAGAGTTCGCCACGACGCGAGCCGCGCACCGCTGGCGACATCTGGTGGCCCTAGCCCGAGTCACCGCCAGCGAGTTTGGCCACCCGTCCCCGGGCTATCAGGCGGCGTGCAAGGTAATGAAAGTGTAACGGCATCCGTCAAAAGGAGCCACGCACGAAGTAAGCGAAATAATCAGACGCTTACTTCGTGCGCGGTTCTTTTTGCATCTCAAACAATCTTCTGAATCTCTGTTTGCGGCGTGCCGCCGGTCACATGCACGCCTCCATCTTTGTCGATGTAAACATCCACCTCGCTGCGGACGCCGAACTCTGGCAGGTAAATGCCTGGTTCAATCGAGAAGCATGTGCGGCGCATCACCGTTCGTTCGTCGTGGCATTCGAAGTCGTCCATGTTGGCACCATTGCCATGGACTTCCTCGCCAATGGAGTGGCCTGTGCGGTGAGTGAAGTACTGACCATAGCCCGCCTTATCGATCACGTCGCGCGTGGCCCGATCCACGTTCCAACCCTGGATGGTCTCTTTTTTGGCGAAGGCGTCTTGCACTCTTTTGATCCCGGCATCACGGGCAGCGGCGACGACATTGAATACTTTGACGTATTGTTCGGGCACATTGTCGCCGGTGAAGCCTACTCGGGTCAAGTCGCTGTACACGGCGCGCGGCTTGTCAAACTTGGCCCACAGATCGACTAGCACAAATTGATTCTTACCGATGTTGCCGGCATCTCCTGGTTGCGGCTCATAGTGCGGATCGCCGGAATGCGGACCAACGCCCACGATTGGTGGATGATCGCAAATCATGCCATTTTCGTGGAAGTGATCAACGATGCGTTTCTGAACTTCGAGTTCATGCACCGACCCGGCCGACTTCACTTTGTCAGCGATGAAGCGAAACACAACGTCATATGCCGAGCGTGTGTGCAACGCAGCCTGTTGATGCATCGTCCATTGGTCTTCATCCCATGCAGCCTCGAACATCTGAATCAAATCACCGGATGGCACTAGGCCAACGCCGAACGATTTCACGACCTCGATGGTGCCCGCATCCACGCGCGAAATATACGGGATCGCATTTCGCGGCACATATTCCATCGCGATGCGTTTTGCGCCGCTGACAAGTTGGCCGACGCCGGCTTCCAGCTCCTGCCACGTGGAGTACTGAATCGCCGAGCCGGGTTGACGATCGAGCGCGGCCGGTTCGATGCGGTGGACCAGCTTCTTCGGCTCGCCATTGGCCGGGATGAAGTAGAACCAACGCCGAGACAGAAATTTGGTATCGGGAATGCCGGCGATGCGTTTGGCAAGGACATTTATTCCACGGAAGTCGTACAACAACCATCCATCGAGGCCCTGGCTGCGGATGGCTGTTTGGATCGCGCTAATCTCGGCCATGAATCGCCTCCGACGGTTGCTCAATTCACATGCGGGTACCGTCTTAATCTAGGAACTTCCCCAGGAACCCGGACATGACAACTCGACTCGTCGCTGTCACGATTCTCTTGGCGTGTGGAACTCTCGGCATGACGCAGACGCGGCCACAGTATCCGGCTACTAAGACCGAACCCATCGTTGATACGTTGCATGGCACGCCGGTGCTCGATCCTTATCGCTGGCTCGAAGAAGGCGATAACCCGGCGGTCAAAGATTGGACGGAAAAACAAAACGCCTACACACGCAGTTTTCTCGACAAGCTACCGGGCCGCGATGTCATTCGCGAACGGCTCGACGCTCTGACGCAGATTACCGCCATCGGCGTGCCCCACCCGGCACATGGCAAGTACTTTTATGCGAAGCGCGAAGGCAAACAGAATCAACCGGTGCTGTACGTCCGCGAAGGCGTCAACGGTACCGATCGCGAATTGTTGAATGTCAATGCCCTGGCAGCCGATGGCACTACCGCGCTTGACTGGAACTTCCCGAGCAAAGACGGCCGGCTGCTTGCTTATGGTCTATCCGTTGGCGGCAATGAGCAATCGACTTTGCGTATCCGTGACGTTGTCACTGGAAACGATCTGCCTGACACGATTCCCAACGCACGGGCCTGTTCATTGGCCTGGCTGCCCGACGCCAGCGGCTTTTACTACACCCGCTATCCAAAGGCCGGCAGCGTACCCAAGGGTGAAGAGGCCTACCATCGGCGAGTGTTTTTCCACAGACTCGGCGACAATCCGGACAAAGACCCAGACGTTTTCGGCACGGGCCGGCCCAAGGAAGATTGGCCGAACATCGCCTTGTCGCCGAACGGACGCTGGCTCGTCGTCACTCCACAGCAGGGTTGGGCCAAGTCCGAAGTCTACGTTGCCGACACAACCAAAAAGCCGCTCGAATTCAAGCCGTTGGTTGAAAAGGTGCCGGCACTTTTTGCAGCGACAGCTACGGACAACACCATCTATATTCGCACCAATGATAAGGCCCCGCGGTACAAGCTCTACGCGGTGAACCCCAATCATCTCGAACGCGCGGCATGGAAAGAGATCATTCCCGAAGGCCAGGATGTGCTGGAAAACGTCTATGTCATTGATCAGACGCTGGCCACGGTGTCGATGCTCAAGGCCTCGTCGCG
>JANLTA010000313.1:0-2049 GCA_031362705.1 Gemmataceae bacterium
CGGCAACCGAACCAAAGAGCGATAGCTCTATCAATCCTGCGTTGAACACTTCTGCGTTAGGTTTCAACAGCCAAATGGCAGTCACGAGCCACGGGGCCACGAAGAGGGCCGCGCCGCGCACCAGCCATGCTGAGCATGACGCCAGTATTGGAATGGCAATGATGACAAGTTTTGTACTTTCCGCGTACCGCTGCGTCGCCGGCCCATCGACGTCATGGCCCACCCACAGTGCTGCCCATCTTCCGATTGTTTCGAGTTCTGGAGAAAACGGTTGGCCAGCGTCGATCACCGTATCCACGCCGGAGTGCAAGCCGATCGCGCGCGCCCGATTGATGCGCCAGCCGCGGTACAAACTCTCAGCATGGCTCGTGGACTCTGCCGGTCCCAAAAGCAGTGTCGGCAATGCCGTGGCTATGACGAGATTGACAAAAAAAACCAAAAACCGCATTGACCATCCTGTGCTTCGCAGCGCGGCAAGTGGCCGCGTCGTAGGTTCCGTCCGGGCAAGATGTTACCGCCGAACGGGGTTTGTTCGCTAGGCCGATTGCCAGCGGAACGGCGACGCTTGACTCTCAAATCCATAGCGTTATGATGCCAGCGGATTGAGGCCGTTCGTCGAGGTCGTCGGAATGAAGTGCCAGAGATGCACGAAAGCGGCCACCCAGCATATCACTGAGGTGCTCGCACCCAAACAGGTGGACGAAGTACATCTGTGCGAGGAATGTGCGCAAAAGTTCCTGTATGAATCGCCGAAAATCAGCATGAAGACCGAAACTGCCAATGAAGACTTGGAAGACTCGCCAGCCGGCCGTGCGGCGTGCTCCGTGTGTGGAATCAAGTTCGTCGAGTTTCGCAATTCGGGCCGACTAGGTTGTCCTCACGACTATACGGAGTTTCGCGACGATTTGATGCCGCTGCTGGAGAACATCCACGGCGACACCCGACACGCCGGCAAAACGCCGCGGCGACTGCCGGAAACTCGCCTGACCCAGGGCGAACTATTACAACTGCGCAAGCAACTGCTGCAAGCGGTCACCCGCGAGGCGTATGAGGAAGCCGCCCAACTGCGTGACCGCATCCGTCAACTCGAGACGACCTGAGTATTTACCGGCAGGTGGCCGCATGAAGTGTCAACTCTGTGACAAGCCGGCGACGGTCCATTTCACCAAAGTCGTCAACAAAAAGATCACGGAACTGCATCTGTGCCAGAGCTGTGCCGAGCTGCAGCAGATACCATCGCTCGGCGATTTGAGCCTCTCAGCCATCCTGCAATCGCTCATTGGACAACACGTTGGCCCGCTGAGCGAACGGCTTTCGCGATTGACCTGCCCGACGTGCGGCCTAAAGTATATGGAGTTTCGTAAACACGGTCGACTCGGCTGTCCGGCCGATTACAACGCGTTCCGTGCGGGGCTAGAGCCAATCCTTCAGCGTGTCCATCGCTCCATGAGGCACGTGGGAAAGGTGCCACGCCGTCGCAAGCCTGAAGGCCATGAGACGGAACTGCTCGACCTTCGGCAACAACTGCGCCAGGCTGTTCAGGTTGAAGCGTTTGAGGAAGCCGCCCGACTGCGCGATTTGATCAGGAAGAAAGTGACGGCGAATGAACCCGGATAATATGGTGCAATCGACGGGCGAATGGCTGCGCGGCAACGGTCCGGAGTCCGACGTCGTCGTATCGACACGCATTCGCCTGGCACGTAACCATGCCGCATTTCCGTTCACATGTCGCGCGAGCTCGCAGCAGAAAACCGAAATCGAGCACATGGTCCGCGAGCGACTCGCACGGCTTGAGCGCGCGCCACCGTTGCAGTACATGAACGTCGCCAAGCTGAGTCAACTGGATCGGCAATTTTTGGTTGAGCGCCAACTCATTAGCCGGGAACTGGCCAGTGCCGAAGGGCCGCGAGCAGTGGCCGTGGACTCGCGCGAATCGATCAGCCTGATGATCAACGAAGAGGACCACCTGCGCATTCAGGTCATGCGCAGTGGCTTGGCTCTTGATGAAGCTTGGCAAGACATTGACGCGATGGATGACCAACTTGAGCA
>JANLTA010000317.1:0-4131 GCA_031362705.1 Gemmataceae bacterium
ACCTTTACCCAGTCTTCGCTATTGCCGAACTTGCGGCAGTTGCCAATATCAAAATACGCACCAACCCATGGGCTGTCGACCGCGTCAAGATAATCCCGAAATTGCTCCGGCGTCTCACAGAAACCGTTCCAAACGTTCTCGACCAAAATGCTCACGCCCAGCTTGCTGGCCAGCGGCAGTACTTGGCGAATCCCCGCGATGGAGCGCTCCCAGACATGGTCGTGGTTCTCATCGGCCCCATTCACTTGTCCCGGGACCAGCAATACCGAGCTGCCGCCGAACGCCTTCGCGTCGGTTAAGCACTTCCGAAGAATCTCAACGCCTAGTTCGCGCTCCTTGGAATCGGGCGATGAAAGGCGTAAGTGCCAACAGCGGCTGTTCACCAGGCCGTGAACCGGCATCCCCGTTTCCTCACTGGCTTGCAGGATTTCGTCTGCACCGACATCCATAGGACTGACGAGCTCCATGCCGTCATAGCCCAGTTCTTTCTGCAGTCGAAATTTATCGAGCACACTGCCGTCCGTTAGAATCATCCCCCACTTGACGGACTTGTATATCCGCCCTTTGCCGCTGACCTCGTTCTTGCCCAGGGCGACCTCTGAAGATCGGGTTACCGAGGCAGTGGATAAGATCGAGCCGCCAGTCATTGCGGCCGAAGCATATAGGAATTTTCGTCGGCTCAACTTCGATGAGGCGTATCTCATGGCACCTACCTCCCATCCTGAGGCAAAATTAAAAACTGAACCAATACCCGGCTACCATCCGCAGGAGGCCTGCAAAGTCCGGATGCAGCTCCCACCTTGAGGTACCCCGAAGCGTCCGGCCAGATTCTTTAAAGTAACTCAGAATGATCGTGCGCGCGGAACTTTGCAGTTCTCCTGCCAGCCGGTAGTAGATCCGTAGCAGCAGCGTCTGCCGTACAGTCGCTCCAAAGCATCAACACGTACTGAACGACCTGCCAACTTTCATTTCGTTAACGTCCCGAAACCACAACTACAAGCGAAACATGCCTCAGTCTTGGCATGCCTAACTCACATCAATCGTTTAAATTAAAATTAGCTGGCAAGTTCTTGGCCTGGCAGGTTAGAATGCGCAAAAGGTTTAATAATGTGCGCACATTGACCAGAGATCGAGCATCCCTGCAACTGCTCTTCGCGCGAGCATTAACCGACCATGGCCGCTTTCGTACAAGTTGCTCTGCTGGTGGACACTTCGACCGACTACAGCTCGCATATCATTCAAGGCGTGGCGCAGTTTGTGCGCGAACATAAGCCTTGGCAACTGCTGGTGCAATCGCGAGGCGAACGCGAACGATCGATGATTCCGCAGCATTGGCGACCTGACGGCGTGATTGCGCGAATCACGCGTCGGTCGATGGCCGTCGATCTGCGCCGCCGGCGCATTCCCGTCGTAAATGTCTCTCTGAGCCGTGTGCCAGGCTTCAATTTTCCCCAAGTGACGATCGACGAACGACTAATTGGAATCTGGGCCGCCAAGTATCTTTGGGAGCTTGGCCTGCGCCATTTCGGCTATTGCCCCCTGTTGAATCAACCAAACTACACGGATCAATGCGAGCACGCGTTTGTGAAACAACTCGCTCAATTCGGTCACTCGGAACTCGTATTGCGTCCGCCGCGCCGCCGTGCGTCGATCCAACTTGCGATGACCATCGCCAACCTGCAAGCTTGGTTGAGAAAGCTGCCGAAGCCGGTGGGAATCCTAGCCAGCGACGCCGAAGACGCCCACAATCTGGCGCAAGCGTGCGCTGCCTGCGAGCTGCGCGTGCCGGACGACGTTGCCATCGTAGCCGGCGAGGACGACAAACTGCTTTGCGCGATATCCTATCCGCCGCTGTCGTGCGTGGACCACGGCTCCGAACGCATCGGATACGAGGCCGCCGCGCTGCTCGCGGGTCTGCTCGCTGGGCGTCGGCCACCAGCGCGTCCGCGATTGATCCCGCCGTTGCGAATTACAAGTCGTCATTCGACCAACACTCTAGCCATAGAAGATGAAGAATTAGTTCAAGCCATTCGCTTCATTCGAGAGCGTTTTGCCGACGCGATTTCCGTACGAGACATATTACGGGCCGTCCCGCTTTCGCGTCGTGCGTTGGAACAACGCTTTCGCAAGGTTGTTGGGCGCACCCCGGCGGCAGAAATTCGCCGATGCCGAATCGAGCGTGCCAAAGAATTGTTGGTTTCTACCGACTGGGCCATGCCACGCATCGCGGACGCTGCTGGATTCTCGTACACGGAAGTCATGAACCAAGTGTTTCGCCGAGAACTCCGACTAACGCCAACGGAGTTTCGCCGCAAAACGCGAATTCCGCGGCACCTATAGTTGTAGTTGGTTGGGGGCCAAGCCGATTTTCGCAACCGCCGAGAATTGGAAATGCTCCGCTATTCTCTTCTGCGGGCCATTGGTGGAAATCACCTGTGCTGGGCTCTTCGCCATGTGGATGATCCTGCTCGGTTTTGCCGCCGTACTAAGCGTGTTCTTGCTCGTCGGCTGGAGCCCCAGCGCTCGCAACAAGGAAACGGCGGAGGATTATCTTGTTGCCAGCCGACAATTCTATCCTTGGCTGGTTGGCTTCGCGGCGGCGTCTACCAACAGCAGCGGCTTCATGTTCATCGGCCTGATCACCGCGACAGTCCTCGAAGCACTATCGGCCATGCGGCTCATGGTCGGCTGGATTGCAGGCGATTATCTCGCATGGCTCTTTTTCCACCGGCGGTTGCGCGAGCTCGTCGGAGTTGAGCGTCCGGCGCGTGCCGGAGTTCTGGCCGGCGG
Organism: Gemmataceae bacterium; assembly: GCA_031362705.1. Taxonomy (GTDB): domain Bacteria; phylum Planctomycetota; class Planctomycetia; order Gemmatales; family Gemmataceae; genus JAIBBI01. The sequence continues at coordinate 2,791 of JANLTA010000317.1, forward strand.
GGCTCAGAGTTCGGGCGTCGTGCAGTATGAGCGGCGTGGATTACTTCTGAAAACTCCATCATCGATCGTGCGATCGACGACCCATACGGATCGTTGAGACCTGCTCAATCGGCGCACGGCAGTTCTGCTCATCCGTGGAATGCCTCTTCCATCGAAGATTCTGCCGCCGGCGCGGCAGTCACGCTCGAAATAGCGAAAATGACTAGTGCCGAAGCAACAACCGAAGGAATGATTTCGTTAGCGGAGTTCGAAAGTGCCGGAATCGACCGCCAGATAAACACAAACGAGGCCCCGACGATAATTCCCGCCAAGCATCCCGCGCGCGTCATACGCGGGTATAGCAACGCCAGCGTCACTGGCGCCGAAAACGCCCCGGCCAAGCCGCCCCAGCCGTAGAGAACCAAATTGTAGACCGTGGCCTCCGGATCGTTGGGGTCGGTCAGCAAGCTCAGCACGAGCGCGCCAAGTCCCAGTCCTAACGCGACGAGTCGCGACACCAGGACGAGATGTTTTTGACTCGCCCCTGGTCGAATCAACCGGTGATAAACATCTTCCGCTAACGAACTGGTCACGGAAAGTAAAAAGCCCGACGCCGTGGACATAATCGCAGCCATGATGGCCGAGACTACCAACCCCGAAAGCCACGGTGGCATAAGCCGTATAGTTAATTCAGGAAGAATCAGTTCGTGTTCCTGGTTTGCCATGAGGACCGGAAGGCGTTGATCTGTTGCGGATCCCGACTCCGCGGTTTGGCCGAGCTGTGGAACTTCGGCGAATCGATACCAACCATGCGCAACCAGACCCACGGAAACAGCGCCCAAGCAAACCAGAATTGCAAACATCATCGAGACGATAAATGCCGGTCGTAGGGATCGCGAGTCCTTAATTCCCATGTACCGCACGCAAGTGTGCGGCTGACCGAGAAATCCTATCCCCATTCCCGCGTCTTCGAACAGGAAGGAGAACAATGCCAGGCCAGTCAATCCGGCAAACCATGAGCCCAAATGCGAACTCGTCTCGGCCAAGCCAGGTGTCGCCGCGGCTTCTTTAGAAGCACGGCTGATGGCTGCGGTCACTTCATGCCATCCACCCAAGTGAACGAAGCAAGCAATCGGCAAGATGATGAGGGCCAAGACCATCATGACAGCTTGAATAGCGTCGGTCCAAACAACGGCTCGGTAGCCGCCCTGCAGCGTGTACAGTGCTATGACGCTCGCCGAGACGAGCACCGCGGCTCGATAATCCCAATGCAGCATCGACATTGTCGTCTTGCCAGCTGCGACGAACTGAGCCCACAGATATATGTGCATGAACACCGACATCGCAATTGCCGCGACAACC